>DASUDW010000122.1:0-20119 GCA_036275415.1 Chitinophagaceae bacterium
GTCTTCGGGTCAAGCACCATATACTCTTCTTCTACACCGAGGGTAAAAGTTTTGTAATTGAGGGTCATAGATAATATTGAAAAGTTGAAAAGTTGATAGGTTGAAAGGTTAATAAGGCGGCATAGTGTGTTACCATTTCAACTTATTAACCTTTCAACTTAATTTCTTTAAATAAGCGGCTCCTTGTTCGCTCCCCGTTTCACATATTCACCCCAGGTCAGGTTATCGGCGCCTTCTACATGGCTCAATGCCTTTTCAATGGCGTAGTTAGCCGCTGTTTCTACTACCCATTCAAAGTTCTCATCACCCACACTGTGGCGGTCGGCATCTGGGGCAGGGTTGCAAAAATCAATGGCATAAGGCACCCCATCACGAACAGCCAGTTCTACGGTATTGAAATCGTATCCCAGGTATTTATTGATACGCAGTACGATATCGGTCATTTGCTGTAACCTTTCTTCAGTGGGTTTGAAGTCGGCCACATACCGCAGGTGATGCGGGTTACGAGGCTCGTAGGACATGATGCGAACATACTTGCCGCCTATGCAATAACAACGATAGTATTCAGTGAACACTATTTCTTCCTGCAGCAACATAACCAATTGCCCTGTTTCTGAGTGCTTGTCAAAGAATTCTTCTTTATCTGCCAGGCGATAAACATGTTTCCAGCCGCCGCCGGCAAATGGTTTCATGTAGGCGGGAAAGCCTACATTGGCAAAGATGCCATCCCAGTCGAGCGGGTAGGCAAGGTTGCTGAAAGAAAGATCGGTAGTATCGTCCGGGTGTTCACGGGAAGGGATAATGGCCGTTTTGGGTACAGGCACACCCACTTTGGTCATCAGGCAATTATTGAAATATTTATCATCGGCACTCCACCAGAAAGGGTTGTTGATAACCGCTGTGCCGCATACAGCAGCATTTTTCAACCAGGTGCGGTAAAAGGGCACATCCTGTGAAATACGGTCAAATATCACGGCATAGCCGCTGGGGTCGCCCTGCAGGGCTTTTTCAATACGAACGGGTTCAGCTACCACACCGGGTATATTCTTGCTGTTAACTCTTGCTACAAACGCTTCGGGAAAAGAACGTTCCCGGCCATGGAGGATTCCGATTTTCTTCATAAACAATTTTTAAATGATGAATAAGCCGGCCGTTAAGTAAATTTGGACGGGGCTATGTTCAAATGTATTTTTTCGCAGGCACAAAAACAAATTAACCGGGTGGTTTTGTTTTTCTGTTCAACCTGACGCAGCGCAAATGCCTGTAATTATTAAATCATTATTTTTGAAGCCATGTCTTCAACAAAAGTACCCGGAATCCTCACTGATAATGCCTGTATAAAATCCAGTTACCTGGACAGGGAGGTTTTAATTGATTTTTTTCTTCCGGCAACCGCACTTGAATCCGGTGAAATTAGCCTCCTGCTGATCAACGACGGGCAGGATATGGAAAAAATGCACCTGGATGCCAAACTGGATAAATTATATGCTTCAGGTGAAATTGAACCCATCCTGTTTGTCGCCATTCATTGTGGCATTGACCGGAAAAATGAATATGGCACCCAGTTTTTTCCCGATTATAAACAGCGGGGCGCCAAAGCCGGTTTATATACCTCCTTTATTTTTGAAGAATTACTGCCCTTTATACGCAAGAAATACAATGATGCAAGTTTCAAGGAAAAAGCCTTTGCCGGTTTTTCATTGGGTGCATTGAGTGCTCTCGATATTGTTTGGAACCGCCCGGGTGAATTCAGTAAAGTGGGCTGCTTTTCGGCCTCATTCTGGTGGCGCAGCCTCGATCAGCATGACCCGGAATATGATGATGACCAGCACCGCATCATGCACCAGCAGATCCGCAGCGGGCAGTATGCGCCCTGGCTAAAGTTCTTTTTCCAGTGCGGCAACCTGGATGAAACAAAGGACCGCAATCATAACGGTATCATCGACTCCATTGATGATACCCTTGACCTGATAAAAGAGCTGGTGGAAAAAGGCTACGACAGGGAAAAAGATATCCATTATATGGAAATGGAAGACGGGCATCATGATGTGTTTACCTGGGGCCGGGCCATGCCCGAATTCCTGCGATGGGGCTGGGGCAGGAAGGATGTATTAGTGCAGAACAGGGAGTTTTAGTAAAGTCAATAGTTAATAGTTGATATTCGGCAATAAATAAAAAAACCTCCGGAACTCCGGAGGTTTTTTTATTATGCTTATTTGCGTTGCTATTAGTTGAAGAGGTAACGAATACCAAACTGGATGTTGTAAGTAGAAGCAACACTTACGTTATCCCTGAAAGTACGGGTGATGATATTACCACGGTCTTGAGCCAGCCTGAACTGGGGCTGCACAGTACCACCCGGAGTATAAGCCGTATTGCTGACAACAGTAAGGATAGAGGCAGCATTCACTGATTTGATCTTACCCCATCCCGGGTTCAGCAGGTTACCAAAGTTGAAGATGTCAACGGTGAACTGCAGTGTATTCTTGTTCTTTCCGGTTTTGGCAAAGATGTCCTGAACGAATTTCATATCTACACGGTTCAGCCAGGGCAATTGTGCACCATTACGTTCTGCATATTGTCCGCGACGGCTTTTCAGGTATTTATCCTGGTTGATGTAAGCTTCAAACAGGTCTCTTTGTGCCGCAGTACTGTAAACAACGCCATTGATGGTCTGGCTGGCGAAATCCATCGTAGTAACTTCTGCTTTGGTTGGAATATAAAGCAGGTCATTACCCTGAACACCATCCCTGTTAAAGTCACCGCCATATACATAAGAGAAGCGGCCATTGATAGAACCGTTATAGAAGAATGAAATGGTAGTTGCCAGGTGCTTCAGGTATTCTTTGCGATAAGACATTACAGCTACCACACGGTCAGGAACTACATAATCGGCATAACTGAGATCCTGGAAATTGGCTCCGGCTACAGTAGCAGTGCTCTGCCATGCAGACTGGGGCTGGTCGCCATTACCGTCAAACAAGTTGCCGGCTATTGACTTGGTATAGGCAATTGAACCAAAGAAACCTTTGCTGAATGGCTTTTCAACCTTGGCGGTCAAAGAGAAATAATAACCGCGGTTGGCATTATCCAAAATGATCGGGTTGAAAGCATTCGGAGCACCAGGAGCAACAAGTCCGGCACTGGTTAAGGTGTTGATAAACCTGGTGGGAACAGTAGCGCCATATACAGGCCTTCTGTCAGGATAACCGGTTGTATTCAATGCGGCCGGTGCCTGCAGATTGGGGTTCCTGAAAAAAGCTGTATTCAGGTCTTTATTAAAGATGGCTTCCAAAGTGGCCACCATACCCCATGGCAGTTTCGTATCCATTGCCAGGGTAGATTTCCATGATTGCGGGTTTTTAAATCTCGGATCCAGTGCAGTGATGGTGCCGGGGATGATGGTACCAGCCGCAGGAACGCTGGTAGGACGGTAAGCTGCCGGGTTCGGGTTGAAAGGGCCAGGTGTATTAGCCACACCATTGAAAGATTGTGTAACCTGGATCATACCATTGTCGCCGGACTGGCTTACAATCCACACAAATGGTACCCTTCCGGTAAAGATACCTGTACCACCACGGATTTGCAATGAACGGTCGCCATACAAATCCCAGTTGAATCCAACACGGGGAGACCACATAATGGTTTTCTTCGGCAGGTTTCCGGTATTGATCGTTTCTCCGCCTGCAAAACTTAATTTTTCTACTAATGGATGAGTCAGAATCTGTGGTACAGAAGGATAGGTAGGCAGGTCGAGGCGTAAGCCAACTGTCAGCCTGAAATTTCTGTTTACAGCTATTTCATCTTGTCCGTATACTGAGTACTGGGCAAATTTGAAAGAAGAGAATGCCGGTGCAAAGTTTTTAGACAATGAATAGGTTAATGCAAAATCCCTGGGTTTCTGACCGGTAACAAAATCATTCCAGGTATTAAATACATAATAGCTGGTTGCAAAACGCTGGAAACCGTTGATGGTTTCACTCAATTCAAACTGTCCGCCCACTAACCAGTTGTGTTTGCCTGTTGTCCAGGAGAAGTTATCCAATACAGAGTACACTTTCACTTTTCTCAGGTTGCCGAAGCTGAACGGCTCGTATCCAAATGATACATAAGGGGCCGGGTTGGCAACACCTGTTGTACTTAAGATGTCAACAAAAGGCATGTCATAAGCCACGCCGCCTGTCTTGGCAGGGTCTGTTTTCGGGCTTGTTGTCGTCCTTGAGTCATTCTGATAAGTGAATGTACCGCGAATGGTATTGGAGAACTTACCAAATTTAGAATTCAATTCAGCTGCGAGAGAGTAGAAGTTAGCTCCCTGGAAGTAGTTGGAATTCTGGTACCAGAGGTTATTATTATTTGTCCTTCCCAATCCAGAGCTATAGGTAAAACCAGCACCGGTTGTGGATGAACTGGGGCCATTTGGTTCACCGCCTTCCACCTGGCTATAACGGATATTCATCGTGTGCTTGCTGCTGATGTTCCAGTCAATACGGCCAAGGTATTTCGTCCTTTCAATATTAGGAACGTAATTGTCATAAGGTCCCGTAACGTAGCCATATGTATTAAATAAATACTGGCTGATAAAGTTCAAAGAGTCAGCTGTGGGCCTGGCAATGTTAGGAGAACTACCGAAAGGAGCCCCGGCTGTAGCAGCAAACAATGATTGAATTGACTTGGGCTGAGTTTCTGTTTCGTAGTTAAAGAAGAAGAACAGTTTATTCTTAATGATCGGGCCACCGATACGGAAACCCCACTGATCAAATTCTTCAACAGGTCTTACAAATCTTGTTTTTTCCACCTGGTCACCTCTTTGTTTCTCTGTTCTGAAGAACTTGTACACAGATCCGCTAAAGGTGTTTGTACCGGAACGGGTTACAGCGTTGATGGCACTGCCGATAAATCCGGTCTGGCGTACATCGTAAGGAGTAACGTTTACAGAGATCTCTTCTACTGCATCCATAGATATCGGTGTACCGCCTGCAGGCAGGTTGGCGCCGATACCGAAGCTGTTATTAAAGTCAGCACCATCGATGGTGAAGTTATTCTGGCGATAGTTACCACCACCAATGGACTGGCCATTGGCCTGTGGAGTAGCCCTGGTAAAGTCGTTAAGGCTCCTGCTGATAGTAGGTAACTGGTTGATCTGGCGCAGACCAATGTTGGTTACGGCACCGGCCCTGTTGGGGTTCAGGATGGAAGCCCTTCTACCGGTAGTTACCACTACTGTTTCCAGGGTAGCATCTGTTTTCTTTAATGTAGTATTAAGAATAAAACTTTCTGCCAGCTGAAGATAGATGTCCTCATATTTTTCTTTATCATGACCCACATAGGTCACTTCAATGAGGTAGGGACCGCCTACCCTCATATTCTGAATAGAAAACGAACCACCCTGGCGGGATACACCGGTGTATTTGGTGCCCGAAGGGAGGTGTGTGGCTACTATCGTGGCGCCGGAAAGCGGTTCATCGGTGGTACTTTTAACCGTACCGGTAACGGATGAAGTAGTTATCTGGGCGAATAGCAACGGACTGACCATGAAGGCCAAAGCAAACAAAAAGAGTATTCTCTTAAGCATAAAGATTGGTTTTCGGTTGCAAAGAAAGGGAATATTTCCAAAATAAATATAGGCAAATATTAACAATCTTAGATTGAAAAATAAGGCTTTATAATGACACCCCGTACCCCTGATTCGCTGCCTGTCAGGCATTGAACATAGAACCCCGATTGTTTGTTCTACTTTTGCCAAAAAATACAAGGGATGTTCGACTCTATTGAAAGCGCCATTGAAGATATAAAACAGGGCAAAATGGTAGTGGTAGTGGATGATGAGGACAGGGAAAATGAGGGGGATTTTGTCACTGCTGCCCGTAATGCCTCCCCGGAAGTCATCAATTTCATGAGTAAATATGGCAGGGGCCTTATATGTGCAGCCCTGCCGGAAAAGCGTTGTGAGGAACTGGGCCTGGAACTGATGGTTAATAATAATACGGCCCTGCATGAAACAGCTTTTACCGTGTCAGTGGACCTGCTGGGACATGGCTGCACCACCGGTATATCCGCCACCGACCGGTCCAAAACCATTCAGGCCCTGATAGACCCTCAAATGACTCCCTGTGATTTTGGCCGTCCCGGGCATATTTTTCCCCTCCGGGCCCGGAACGGCGGTGTTTTGAGAAGGGCAGGACATACCGAAGCCTCCGTAGACCTTGCCAGGCTGGCCGGGTTGGAGCCTGCCGGTGTGCTGGTGGAAATCATGAATGAAGATGGTACTATGGCCCGGCTGCCCCAATTGGTGGAAGTAGCCAAAAAATTTGATTTTAAGCTAATCTCCATCAAAGACCTGATCGAATACCGGATCAAAAGAGATTCCCTGGTAGATGAAGTGGTACGGGTGGATATGCCCACCAAATACGGGCATTTTGAACTGGTGGCCTTTAAGGAAAAGAATTCCCCCAATGAGCACCTGGCTCTTCTGAAAGGAAAGTGGGAAAAAGATGAACCGGTGCTGGTGAGGGTGCATTCTTCTTGTTTTACCGGAGATATCCTGGGCTCCTTACGCTGTGATTGCGGCGACCAGTTACAGTCTGCCATGCAAATGGTGGAAAAAGAAGGTAAGGGAGCTATCTTGTATATGAACCAGGAGGGCAGGGGTATTGGCTTATTAAATAAATTAAAAGCCTACCGCCTGCAGGAAGAAGGAATGGATACGGTGGAAGCCAACCTTCATCTTGGATTTAAAATGGATCAGCGGGACTATGGCATCGGCGCCCAAATGCTCCGCCAGCTGGGCATCACCCGTTTGCGGTTAATGACCAATAATCCCAAGAAAAGGGTAGGATTGATTGGTTATGGATTGGAGATTGTAGAAAATGTACCTATTGAAGCTTGTCCCAATCCATATAATGAAAAATACCTGCACACCAAGCGGGATAAAATGGGACATGAGATTTTGGGAAATGAATAAAAGGTCGCCTTTTTAGATTTATTCAGGTATTTCTTCTTTTTTTACTTCACCTGTTTCTTCAGGTTTTGCAGCCGGTAATTCCTGTTTCTTTTTTCTGCTTTTGAAAATATCACCCAGGCTGTCAAAATCTTTTCGATAGCTGAGGCTTGCGCCATAACGCCTGGCCCTTCCGGGTCCGCTTGATGTGGTGGCATTCAGAAAATCTGCATTTTCCCGGTAAAAAAACGAAGCCCGGATACTGCCGCTGGGGTTGATCAGCCATTCCATAGTTACATCGGGCAGCAATTGAATGCTTTGCTGCAGGTTATTTTGCTGCAATGGGGCATCAAGTCCAATACCGGTAGAAATAATAAAACGGTTATTGAAGAAGGAACGGCCAATAGAAAAGTTTACGTTACTGCCCAGGTTAAGGGCTGTATTATTATTTTGGTTAATGATATTGCGGTTATAGATAGAAGTGTTCAGGCTGATATTGTATTTGTCATTTTTCAAGAGGTTACCCAGTATCTTGTTTAGCTGATCGCTGATAACACCAAGAAAGATTCCGGAGATAGTGTTCAGGTTAAAACCACCACCTTGTGAATCGGCTGACAGTTCGCTGGGGGCAAAACTGTTGAAAACGATCAGGTAAGTTACCTGCCGGTTGATCTCGTTAATGTTCTTTTTAATTTGCTGAACAATCAGTGCCAGTTCAGGGTCTGTAATAGCTACACTGTTTGGCTGGAAGTCCAGGGCAAACTGAATGGACGGCTTAAATAACTTGTCAGTGAGGGTGGCCACTACATACACATCTTCCCGGGCAGAAGATGCGCCGGAGCTGAACTGTTTTAATTTGGCTAATGGGGCAAAACTTACCCTTTCGGCTTTATACCTGGCCTTGAAATTAATATTGGCATCATACGGGTCGCCATTCCATTCAATATAATTGTCGGCGCCTTTCTGCAGTTCAAACGGTTTTTTGAAAAAGGACTGGAACGTAAACAGGTAATTACCTTCCTGGATATCAAAACGGCCCCTCAGCGAAAGGGGCTCTGTCGTTCCTGAACGAATATTCAGTGAGCCGGTGCCTTTCCCTTTGATCTCATCACCGGTCAGTTCATCCAGTATCACTTTTACAGTTACCATCGGATTGGCAGTTACGTCAACATCATAAATGATGTTGGTAGCATTCCTTACAATATCACTGTCTGTCATTTCACGGCCGTATTTTCTTTCTACCAGGAAGTCGGCGATGCCGGATTCACGGCTGGAGGTATTGGGTAATGTGATATAACTGCTGTCCTTGGCTGATGCAATAGCATCGATCTTCATATACATGCTGGACTGCGGACCTAATAATGATAGTGAACCAGTGCCTTTTACGTTACCATAAAATTGCTGGTTATCCCTGGCCGTTGTATTCAGTAATTGTACCGGCTTGTTATTTTCTTCTCCCCTCGATTTGGGCTTACGGGTAGATATATCGAGGTTGTAGAACATGTTTTTAAATGATTCATGTTCAATACCGCCGGTTATATAAATGGGATTCTTTGTTACTGTATCAGTCAGCACAATACCATCCAGGTTAATCTCTTCCGGTGTTAATGCAACATCTGTATCCTGTATCGAATAAAAACACTGGGTGAATATCACTTTAAGGCCTGCATTTTTCAGCCTGCCTTTCCCTGTTACTGCCAGGTGCTGAAAATCCCCGGCAAGGCTGATATCCCCGGTGAGGTAACCTCGAATGTCAGTAAATAAAGTACCGAGGAACCTTTCGAGTACACTCAGCTGAAATTCTTTCGCCTTTAAAGCAATCAGGTTATTCTTTGCTTTTTCTTTATCGCCGATATAAATGCTGCCGTCAAAGCCCAGGTAATTTTCCTGGTTTACTGTGCTTCCATTCACCTTTAACAAACGGGTGGAGTTGTCATAATTCACGGATGCTTTTACTTCTCCCAGTGAATCATTATCAAGCCGGAGAAATTGGGTGCGGAGGTCATCAGATTTAACCGATAAATTATTGACCGGATTTTCAACCAGTATGTTGCCGGATATTAAACCTTCCAACCGGTTTTTCGGCATGAAATAAGGGGCGAAATCACCCAGGTTTATTTTGGTCAGCTGAACTTTTACATCGTTCCAGTTTCCTTTGCTTGATTGTTCCGTTTTAAGAATGATCTTCTGTTCCCCTTCACTCAATACCAATTGTCCGCTGGCAGGGGTGTTTTTACGGAAGATAAGCTCGCCGGTTTCATCTATCGACCATGATTTGCCATTGATGGTGAAGGTTGAAGGGTCGAATTCAATTTTTACACCGTCATCATAGGTTACTACCCTGGCGTTCAAGTTGGCAGTATCAACGGTTCTGTTCACACCCGATTTTATCTTCACAATTGAAGAGTCATTTCTTGCATCTATACTGAAAGCTGCTGTGGGTATATTCAGGCTGTCGTTGAGCCGTATGTTATATACATCCCCGGTTAATGAAAGATTATTGCCTGTTCCCTGCGCCACCAGGTTAATACTTTCGAAATTGTATTGTTTGAAACTGAACTGGGGTACTTTCACATTCAGGTTCATTTCTTCCCTGGCAAGGTTCAGGTTGCCTTCTATGGTGCTGTTATTAAAGCCGGATATGCCTTTGGAGAAAAGTTGCAGGTATTCATCTATGTAATAAGTAGTAATGTCAAAACGGATATCCTGTTCTTTGGGCAATTTTTTTGGGGCCTTGATATAAGAAGGATAATATTTGTTTAACAGAAAGCTGAAAGAGGCCGGCAGATCCTGCAGGGTGAAATTGCCGCTTATGTTTGCTTTGAATTCATTGGATACTACACTTAATTTTTTTTCCTGATCGGTATATCGGGATGAAATGATCAGGGAGTCGAATGGAAGCCTCACACCATCTTTGGTGATCTCCGCTTCGCTGATACGGGCATCACCCATGAAGTTGTCAATATTATCACTGGTGAAATTAAGTGCCATGTGTCCCTTAACCGTTATACTGTCTTTGGTAATGCCAAGGCTTTTGAGATCGGCTTTATCCACATCAGCAATCAGGTCAAAAAGGGGCGGTTTATTATTGAAATCAACAGTGCCATTCATAATGAAACTGGCATTCTTGTCCTGCAGTGAGGCAACTCCTGAAAATTTCTTTTTTTCCAGCCGTCCATTCAATACAATGTTTTCATACCGGTACCCGTTGTATTCAATGAACTGCACTTTGCCGTCAATAAGTGTATTGCGGGTTTTGTCTGTAAAGCCCTGGCCTTTGATGGTCCCATTCATGGAAATGGCGCCGAGTTTATCATCACCCAGCAAATCACCCAGCCTGAAAAGCTGAGTGGTAACCGTGCCGGAATAAACAGGGTCTTTACCGGCAGGAAGTTTCATGTTTACATCGCTGGTAATAGTGCCGAGGTTGGTTTGAATGGTGCCAAAAGTGACAAAATCACGGAGGAAGCCGGTAAAACTTCCTTTGAAATTCAGGTAGCGGATCTTTCTCAGATCGGGGCTGGTTACTTTTCTGACGGCAGGTAAAAAAGTAGCAGCATCATCATAGGTAGTCCTGAAATCGTTGGCCTTAAAATCAATGAATGTTTCATTGATATGCGGCAGGCCGGTAAGGCTGAAGTCGCCGTTCAGTACAGTATTATTACCCGCTTCTACCATCATGTCACGGCCAACGAGTTCTTCCACAGTACCTCTTATTTTCCCTTTCAGGTTAATGGTCTTTTTCCAGGTTTTTAATGCCGGGGCAAAAAAAGCAATGTCATCACTATCTATGTAGGAGTCGGAAAAAACAGCACCCATCTTTACTTTGTGGATGTAATCTCCGAGGTCATCCATGTGATCGTAAGACATGGAATAATAATTACGGAGAGTGCTTCGGTTTGTTTGCAGGTCCATATTGCTGAAGGCCATGCTTTGCGGTGTCATTTTAACATCCGCCAGGAATTTTTTCACTTCCAGTCCGCTTCTTTCTTTAGCAGTCAGCTGCATATTAGCCGTAATAGTGTCTGCCATGAATGATGCATTCCTGAAACGGGCATTAATAGCATCAAAGAGAATGTGTTTGCCATCGAAATAAGCAAAAGGTTCCCTTTCTGTTTGTTTGTCGGTTTTAAATGTACCGTTGATGATTTGCAGGTCATCCACTTTTACTGTCAGGTTACCCCTGTTCCAGGAAACAGCCTGTTTAATTTCATCGGCTATAATACTGGTGCTTAAGGTATCTGTTGGTTTCAGCCGTTTATAATTTCGAAGGGCTACCACGGGGTCTTTGATCACCAGTGTATTCACCAGTAGTTCTTTGCCGGATAAGGCCATGTTTTTTGCATCCAGGTTCATTGATCCGATTTGGATGTTCATTTCATTGCCCAGCCAATTGTCTTTTTTCAGGAAGGTTACATTATTGAACTCAACCTTTCGCAGGTCAAATTTTATTCCTGCCTTTTTCTTTTTTGCAGTATCAGCCGGGGAACTGCTGAAATAATCAAAGAGAAATTGCTGGCTCCATATTGAATCACTTCGCTGAAATTTTATTATAGCATCACTGAGCCCGATATATTTCAGCTCTGCTTCTTTTTTGAAGAAAAACCAGTCTGTGATCCGCACTTTCAGGTCACCGGCATACAACAGAGTATCTCCCCGCTGATCTTCAATCAGGGTGCCTTCCAGGTGCATGTTGTTGAAAAGAGAAAAATCAACATGTTGAATAGTGACTTTTGTATGAAGGTCTCTGGATAATCTTTTGGTCACCTGGCGGGCTATCCAGTTCTGACCAAAGGGTGTTTGAATGAAAATATATATTGCGGCAATAAGCAGCAGCAACGACAGGAAAAACCACTTTACTATTTTTTTAAATCTCCTCAGGCTCAGTTATTTAAGTGTAAAAGTACTTAATAGTCCCCTTCAGGCAAATTCAATACCAATATTAAGGATGAACTGCATCCGTAGCATTACAAAAGGTCAATTGAGTAAAATGCGACAAATGCGCAGTATGAACCAGGCGCTATTGCTTTTTTTCCTATTTCTTCTTAACAAAACTTTTGCACCGAGGGAATGTAAGGGGTTACATTAATTCAAACGGGGATAAACAAATTAAAATCTATAAAGACGGATATCACTCTTTATTACGGGTATCGATCACAATCTTTTTGCGGTTAAAATACTTGCCGATGGATATACCAAAGGCACGGTGGCGGATGGAAGGGCCGCCATCGGTGTTACTCACACTGCCTACACCGAAAGTATACTGTGCAAAAATGGTGAAACCGCTGGCTGTTTCGTAACCTAAATGACCCAAAAGGTTTGCTCCGAAACGGCCATAGTCGGCAAAGCTGAATTTCATATTCCGGCTTACCTGCTCACCGGTAATTTTATTGAATTTTTCCTTGCCGAAAAGTTGTGTTTCTATGGAAGGGCCGAATTTGATGAAAAAGTGGCCGGGGTTATTACTGAAATCATATTGCAGCAAAGCAGCAATTTCCACATTGTGTAATGAAACATCGTTGTCAATAGCGGCAGGGTCGGGCGGGTAAACAAACTGGTCGAAGGTTACCTTGTAGCCTTTCATGCTGTAAAAAACTGCCGGAGCGAAGTAAAGCTTATTCTCAAAAGGTACTTTCATCATGCCGCCAAACTGGAAGCCATATTTAAAATCTGTTTCCTGTTTTTTGCCTTTAACATCATACCGGGCCGACATCATTTGAGGGCCTGCCAATATTCCAAATTCAGGTTGGGCAAATAAACTAATGCTGATACACAGGGTGATTACGGATAAAACAAAAATTTTCATATTCTGTTGTTTAAAGCCTCAGAATCAATTTGATAAAGTAAATAAATTGCAGCTTTTCAGAGAGGATGAGACCTGCTGCACCGTGGTTGGCAGGCTGGATGGGGAGACAAAATAGACATTTAATCCGGTAAATCAAATAGCCGGTAAAACAAGGATATGTTTTGCCGGATCAGGTAAACTTTTTGGCCGGATCTTTTATCGCTGCTTCCTTGTTGTACGTTTGAGATTCTCCCCTGGGAATGGATAAATTTTTCCAGGCAGTATTTTTAATGATCTTGGCGATATAAATGATTTGCCCGATATGATATGGGTAATGCGCCAGTTGACGGTTGATGGCATCAATGACGGTAAGCGGCTCCTGCCGGATATGCACTGTTTTTTTCAGGTCTTTCTTTTTTAAAGATTCAAGCGCCGATAAAAAACAGGACCAGCCTTTTTCCCAAAGGTCAACCAGTTGTTGCTTGTTGTATTCGTGTACGGTAAATTCATCATCCCGCTGGCGCCACTCTTTTTCCCCGTCTTCTGTCAGAAAATTCGTCCACCGGCTAAGCATATTACCTGCGAGGTGCTGTATGATCACTGCTATGCTGTTGGATTCATCATTGGGCTGGTAATGAAAATCCCAGTCATTCAGTTGTTCAAAGGTTTTATCGCCCAGTTCTTTGTAATATTTTAAACGACGGATGGCTGTTGCTAAAAATTCTTTCGCTGTACTCATAATAATAATTTTATCTGTCTGGTGACTGTGAATGAATCCCTGTATCATTACTCACCAGCCTTCGGCTGCATCTTCTCCCCGGTTATCGGCTACTGCTTCAAATTTTCCATCCGGCAATACTTTGATGATCTCTGTTCTGCCAATACCGCTGCGTTCCTTTCCAAAAGTATAACCCATTTTACGGAGTGTTTCTTTTACATTCTCGGGGAAATTCTTTTCAATCATTATTTCGTCAGGCAGCCATTGATGATGAAACTTTGGTTTATATACGGCATCCTCTGTGCTAAGGCCAAATTCCAGGATATTCACCAAGGTCTGAAATATTTGTGTTGGTATTGTGGTGCCGCCGGGAGTACCTACCACGATAAAAGGTTTGTTGTCTTTTAAAACGATAGTGGGTGTCATCGAACTCAGCATTCGTTTACCGGGCTGAATAGCATTGGCTTCACCACCAATGGCGCCATACATGTTCGGCACACCGGGTTTGATGCTGAAGTCATCCATTTCATCGTTTAAAAAAAAGCCGGCACCGCCAATCACGGTTCGGCTGCCATAGGAGTTATTCAGGGTGGTGGTAATGGCAACTGCATTTCCATCTTTGTCAATAACACTTAGATGGGTGGTTTCTTCACTTTCTGCTCTTAGTAATTTACCCGGGTTCACTAATGTACTGGGGGTGGCTTTTTGCGGGTCATAATTTTTCATTTTGTCCTGCAGGTACACTTCATTGGTAAGCATATCCACCGGCACTTTATAAAAATCCGCATCGCCCATATATTCACCCCTGTCAGCAAAGGCCCTTCGTTCCACTTCCGTCATTAATTGTACGGCCTGTACCGAATGAAAACCCATGGAAGCAATATTCCGGTCTTCTATCATTTTCATCATCTGGTGAAGCAAAAGGCCGCCGCTGCTGGGCATGGGCATGCCTACAATTTTATAGCCTTTATAGTCGAATGAATGTGGTGCCCTTTTTTGGGCCTTATAATTTTTCAGGTCTTCTGCCGATATCAGGCCACCGCCCCGCTTCATTTCCTGAACGATCAGGTTGGCCGTTTCGCCATCATAAAATCCGGCGGCACCTTTTTCCTTGATGCGTTTAAGTGTATTGGCCAGGTCTTTTTGAATCAATGTATCTCCGGCTTGCCAGGCGTTTGTCTTCACAAACACCGGTGTTACCGTATTATACTTTATCAGGTCTTCCCGGAGGTTGTTCAAAGCCCTTGCTTCATTGGCCGTTATGCAAAACCCTTTTTCTGCCAGTTGAATAGCCGGTTCAATTAATTGCTGAAAAGGGAGTTTACCATATTGGTGCGATTCAAATATGCCTGCTATAGTACCCGGTACACCACCTGCCAGGTGCCCCAACTGGCTTTTGTCTGTCCGGGCTGTTCCGTCTGCATCCACATACATATCGCGGCTGGCTTTGGAGGGTGCCTTTTCCCTGTAATCAATAGCCAAAGTCTCACCATTGCTCAGTCTTGCCACAAAGAAACCCCCGCCACCTATATTGCCTGCATTAGGATAAACTACGGCAAGGGCCAGTTGTGTGGCAATAGCTGCATCCACCGCATTGCCGCCGGCTTTTAAAATTTCAACCCCCACTTTGCTGGCAAGGGGATGTGCAGATACTACAGCGCCATTTTGGGCTATCACTTTTTTAGGACTGCTGTAGCTGTAGGGATCAACCCTTAAAGTATATGCCTGGTTTTTTTGGGAAGATTTACAGGCTGAGAGCAATAAGGCAACCGTAAAAAGCAGGACAATCTTTCGTAGCATCAAATGATATTTGAAATAAAACTACATAAAAACAGTTCATTTACCGCCCGCCAAAAAAGGGTGATAATTATTCCTGCCTTGCTTATCTTGCCAGATTAAAAATCGGGCTATGTTTCAAAAGGTATCCTTGTCAGTTGGTTTTCTTTTTTGGGTATCAATCCTTTCCGCACAGGTACAATCGCCGCAGGAATTCCTCGGGTATAAAATCGGTACCCGCTACACCCCGCATCATAAGATCGTCAGCTATTATCAGCAGGTGGCGGCCAATGCCACGGGTACTGTAAAATTGGAACAATACGGAGAAACCAATGAAGGCCGGCCTTTATTGCTTGCCTATATCTCTTCTCCTGAAAATCTTAAGAACCTTGAATCGATCCGGTTAAATAATCTCCGGCTTGCCAATGTGGCCAAAGACCGTATGGCCCCTGCGGAGGAGAATGCTCCGGCCATCGTATGGTTGAGTTATAATGTACATGGCAATGAACCGGCTTCTTCTGAAGCAGCGTTGCTTACACTTTATGCTCTTGCGGATCCCGCTAATAACAAAACCAAGGAATGGCTGAAAAATACCGTGGTGATCCTGGATCCCTGTCTCAACCCTGATGGCCGTGACCGCTATGTGAACTGGTACAATTCTGCTGTCGGCAAGGAGTATAATCCCAACCCAATTGCCAGGGAGCACAGGGAACCATGGCCAGCCGGCAGGACCAATCATTACAACTTCGACCTGAACCGTGACTGGGCCTGGCAAACGCAAATGGAAACCCGTTACCGGATAAAGAAATACCTGGAGTGGATGCCGCAGGTACATGTGGATTATCATGAGCAGGGCATCAATGAGCCTTATTATTTTGCCCCGGCTGCTGAACCCTATCATGAAGTGATCACACCCTGGCAACGGGAATTCCAGCACATTATCGGTAAGAATAATGCAAAATATTTTGACGGTAACGGATGGCTGTTCTTTACCAAGATCCGGTTTGACCTTTTCTATCCTGCGTATGGGGATACCTACCCCACATACAATGGTGCTATCGGTATGACCTATGAACAAGGCGGCATTTCCGGCGGGCTGGGCGTTATCAATGAAGATGGCGATACGCTTACGTTGGCGGACAGGGCACAGCATCATTTCACTACCTCACTCAGTACCATTGAAGCTTCTTCTTTAAACGCCGGTAAACTAATAAAAGAATTCCGCAACTACTTTAATAATGCAGTTGCCAATGGTACCGGTGAGTATAAAGCCTTTATCATAAAAAATGAACCCAGGGATGCACAGCGAATAGACAAACTGCTGGACCTGATGGAAAAGAACGGTATACGGTTTTCGACCGGAACCGGTACAATAAAAGTTTATAATTACCAGTCAGGTAAAGAGGAGAGTATTACCATTGGCAATAATGATATTGTGATAAGCACTTATCAGCCAAGATCGGCTATGGTGAAAGTGCTGTTCGAGCCCAAATCAAAATTATCTGATTCAGCTACCTATGACATTACTGCCTGGTCGCTCCCTTATGTATATGGGCTTACTGCTTTTGCCTCCAAAGAAAAAGTAGTAACGGGCGGTCCTGTTGCCCGGACAAAAGCAAATAATACTACTACAGAATACGGGTATGTTTTACCCTGGAATGGCGTAAGAACAGTAAAGGCTGTTGGTCAGTTAATGAAGAAAGGCGTCTTACTCCGTTACTCCGAAGTGCCTTTTGAGGTAAATGGCAATAAGTTTGACCGGGGCGCCATCCTTATTTTGAAAACATCGAACCAGGAGTTTGGCTCCGGTTTGTGGTCAATGGTCAGAAGTGTGGCCGATGACAATAACCTGCAACTATACCCGGTCACAACCGGTATGGTTGATAAAGGTTTTGACTTTGGCAGCGATATGATACATCCATTGAAGGCACCGAGGATCGTATTGATCACCGGTGATGCCATCAGTACTACAGCAGCCGGAGGAATATGGAGTTTCTTTGAACAGGAACTGGATTACCCGATAACCCAGGTAAGCACCAACGATGTACAGCGTATTGACTGGAGCAAAGTTGATGTATTGATCATGCCTGATGGTAATCATAAATACCTCAATGAAAAAGATATAGCGGATAACCTGAAAGAATGGATCAGCAAAGGCGGTAATGTGGTGGCGCTTGAATCGGCTGTTGCCCAGCTGGCCAAAGCAGATATTGCATTCAAAGCAAAAAAATCAGAGGAAGCGGATAAAAAAGAAAAAGATAAGTCTGCCGGTTATGATGCCTTGAATAATTATGAAGAAAGAGAAAGGGATGCCTTGTCGGATATGACAGCCGGTTCCATTTACCGGATTGAATTGGATAATACCCATCCGCTGGCTTTTGGCTATGCCGGTTACTATTATACGCTGAAACAGGATGATTACCTCTACGAATTTATCACCGGCAAGGGCTGGAATGTAGGAGTGATAAAGAAGGATAACCAGGTTGCCGGGTTTGTGGGAGCCAACCTGAAAAACAAATTAAAAGACGGGATGCTCTACGGAGTGCAGCAGGTGGGCAATGGTACCGTTACTTGTCTTTCCGATGATGTTATATTCCGAAACTTCTGGGAGAACGGAAAACTGTTGTTCTGTAATGCGGTGTTTTTAGTTGGCCAGTAAAAAAATGAATATGCGGATAAAGTTCCTTTTTATATTGTTGTTATTATCATCGGCAGGTTATACGCAACGTAAGCTTAACCAAAAAGATATTATTTCCCTGCGGGAAAGGATGACAGGATTTTTTACCAGTGAAGCACAGCACAAACAGGACAGTGTCAATTTTTTTAATATTCACCTGCATATGGTGCAGATATGGAAGGGCAGACCTGGCGGTTACTGGTTATATGTAGAGCAGGCTGCGGCAACTTCACTGGATAAGCCCTATCGCCAGCGTATCTATAATTTGTCAAAGATCAATGATACCGTGATTGCCAGCCAGGTTTTTGAATTCAATGACCCGCTGCGTTTTGCCGGCGGATGGAGAACACCTGAACTGTTTAAACAACTGACACAGGATTCCCTTATTGCCCGGGAAGGCTGTGCTATCCACCTGATGAGAAATAATAATGGTGATTATTGGGGCAGCACACCGGGCAAAGAATGCAAGAGTAATCTTCGCGGTGCGGTTTATGCTACATCGGAGGCATGGATATACCGCGACAAACTGGTTACCTGGGACAGGGGCTGGAATGCAGAAGATAAGCAGGTATGGGGTGCTGTAAAAGGCGGTTACGAATTCTTCAGAAAGGAATAATGGTACAATGAATCAAAAAGCCGGGTTAAAGCCCGGTTTTTGCTTTATCAATGGCATCACTACTTGTGTTACTTCGTTTATATTCGCTGAATAATTTTTACGGATGAAGAAATATTTTTTTGGATTACTGGTTGCCCTGGTTCAATTGCCTGTCTTTTCACAGGCACCGAAGAGCTGGACATCTGCTGATATGTACCTTGCTTTGCGTAAGCTGAATGTTTTGGGATCTGTTTTATACGTGGCGGCTCATCCGGATGATGAGAATACCAGGCTGATCACTTACTTATCCAAAGACAAACTATTTCGTACCGGCTATCTTTCCCTTACCCGTGGTGACGGCGGTCAAAACCTGATCGGAGAAGAACAGGGCATTGACCTGGGCATGATCCGCACACAGGAATTACTGGCAGCCCGCCGTATTGATGGCGGTGAACAATTCTTTACCCGGGCTTTTGATTTTGGTTATTCAAAAAACCCGGATGAAACATTCACGAAATGGGATAAAGAGAAAATCCTGAGTGATGTAGTGTGGGTAATAAGAAAATTTAAACCGGATGTGATCATCACCCGTTTCCCTACCACCGGAGAAGGGGGCCATGGCCATCATACCGCTTCAGCGATACTTGCCAATGAAGCTTTTGCTGCCGCCGCTGATCCTAACAGGTTTCCGGAGCAATTGAAATACGTTACACCCTGGCAGGCGAAAAGGGTTTTGTGGAATACGTTCAATTTCGGAGGCACCAATACTACAAGGGAAGACCAGTTTAAGATTGATGTCGGTGGCTATAACCCGCTGCTGGGTAAAAGCTATGGCGAAATTGCCGCTGAAAGCCGAAGCCAGCACAAGAGCCAGGGTTTTGGTGTGCCCGCATCCCGGGGGGAATCCTTTGAATACTTTAAAGCCACCAAAGGTGATCAGCCGGTTAAAGACCTGATGGAAGGATCAGAACTGTCCTGGAAAAGAATGAATGGCGGTGAAGTGATTGCCGCTACCATTGACAGCCTTATAAAATCATTTGATCTGTTGTACCCGGAGAGGTCTGTGCAGGGTTTGGTAGGGTTATATAAAAAAATGAGTGCATTGCCGGATGGTTATTGGAAAACACAGAAGTTGCAGGAAGTGCAGCAACTGATCATGCAATGCAGCGGCTTGTTTATGGATATTACCACCACTGAACAATTTGCAGTGCAGACAGATTCTGTACGTTTCAATTTTGTTTTCAACAACCGGTTGGGGGCCCAGGCGTCGCTTGAAAAAGTTGCTGTGGACGGGTTTGATACAAGCTTCAGCCGTTTATTGGAGAAGAACAAGAATTTTGTTTTTTCTAAGTCTGTTGCAGTTACTGCTGCTAAGCCGGTAACGCAGCCCTACTGGCTGGCGAATAAAATGGAAGAAGGGTATTTTAATGTAACGGACCCTTTGCTGATAGGCTTGCCGGATGTGCAAAGTGCTTATGATGTCACTACTCAGATCAGTATTTACGGAGAGAGTTTTCGTTTTGTATCACCGGTTCGTTTCAAATTTACTGATCCGGTAAAAGGAGAGTTGTATCAGCCTTTGGTGGTGGTGCCGCCCGTTGTCATTATCCCTTCAGAAGACCTGAAGA
>DASUDW010000123.1:0-11708 GCA_036275415.1 Chitinophagaceae bacterium
CTTTATTTGGTCATCCTTTACATTCCTGAATACCGGGCAGATTGACCATACTGAACTGTGTGATAGCAAAACAGGCTGGGTGGTTACCGACAAGGCATCATAAAATGTTTTTTCACCCACATGTGAGAGATCGACAATTACACCCAGCTCATTCATCCTTCTGATCACCTGCTTTCCAAAATCTGTAAGCCCTTTTTGTTTTAGTTTATCCGGGTGCAGTGTTTCATCCATGGCACTGCTGGCCCAGTTGGTACTATTGTTCCAGGTAAGCGTCAAATAACGCATCCCTTTTTCATACAGTTTTTCCAGTTTGCTAATTTCATTTTCTATCATGTGTCCGCCTTCCACACCTACCAGGCATACCAGTTTATCTTTATGTACCCATTTTTTTACTTCCCTGAAATTAGTGGCAAATGTCATTTTATCGGGGTTGCGTAAAATGATATGGTGCAGGGAATCTATTTCTTCTATGGCATCAGCAAAAAAACCTTCTTTGTGCCGGGGCGTTTTATCGGTCCAAACTGAAAAAAACTGTACATCCAGCCCTCCTTGATCCCATCTTACCAGGTCACTATGTGATGTCTCCAAACGTTGTGAAATATCTTTTCCTTCCAGTACCTGAGAGGAAAGGACATCGTTATGTGTATCCACCAATACGGCTCTCCGGTGAAGGTTCAGTACAGTAGAACTGCAGGCAGCCAGGAAAACACAACAGAGTAGCGTTAAATATTTATTCATGAAGTATGATGTGGCTATGAAATTAAAAAATCCCGGTGAGGGCCGGGATCTTTTTTTATGAGGATCATTTTATTTTAATGTAAACCCTTCCAGGAACTTTGTATTGAAATTACCGCTCCGGAATCGTTCATCTTTCATTAATTGAAGATGAAAAGGGATAGTTGTTTTCACCCCTTCGATCACATACTCACTTAAAGCCCTGTACATTGTGTCGATGGCTTCCTGCCGGGTACGGGCCACGGTGATCAATTTTCCGATCATTGAATCATAATAAGGGGGAATAACATACCCTGCATACACATGGCTGTCTACCCTTACACCATGTCCGCCGGGTTGATGTAACACGGTGATCTTTCCCGGCGAGGGCCTGAAATCATTGTAAGGATCTTCTGCGTTGATCCGGCATTCGATAGAATGCATTTCAGGGTAATAATCCTTTCCGGAAATTTTATGGCCGGCAGCTATCAGAATTTGTTCTTTGATAAGGTCGAAATTGATAACTTCTTCGGTAACGCAATGTTCTACCTGGATACGGGTATTCATTTCCATGAAGTAGAAATTACGATGCTTATCTACCAGAAACTCGATAGTACCTACGCTTTCATAATTAATAGCTGCTGCTGCTTTTTTAGCCGCTTCACCCATAGCATGACGGAGTTCATCCGTCATAAATGGTGAAGGTGATTCTTCCACCAGTTTCTGGTGGCGGCGCTGAATAGAGCAATCCCTTTCACTAAGATGGCAAACATTGCCATATTGATCTCCTGCAACCTGTATTTCGATATGACGGGGCTCTTCTACAAATTTTTCCATGTAGATACCGTCGTTCTTAAAAGCCGCAGCAGCTTCTGCTTTAGCGGTGTCGTAAGCCCTCTCCAATTCAGCTTCCTCCCAAACTATTCTCATCCCTTTACCACCACCGCCGGCAGTAGCTTTCAATATCACAGGATACCCCATTTCTTTTGCCAGGCCTTTGGCTTCATCTATACTTTGTAATAATCCCTGCCCGCCGGGCACCACCGGTACACCTGCTTTGATCATTGTTTCTTTGGCCGTGATTTTATCGCCCATGGCATTGATCATATCAGGTGTAGGGCCAATGAACTTAATATCATGATCAGCACAGATCTGGGCAAATTTTGCATTCTCTGCAAGAAAGCCATATCCGGGATGAATAGCATCAGCGTTGGTAATCTCCGCTGCTGCCATTATATGAGGCATGTTTAAATAAGAATCGGAACTCTGGGGACGGCCGATGCAAACGGCTTCATCGGCAAATTTTACATGCAAACTGTCCCGGTCAGCGGTGGAATAAACTGCAACGGTTTTTATGCCCATCTCCCGACAGGTCCTAATAACACGAAGGGCAATCTCTCCCCTGTTAGCAATCAGTATTTTTTTAAACATCTGCTCTAATTTGAATTGAAAAAGTTCATGGTTCTCGGTTCATGGCTGCTTACAATGAACGATCAGCTATGAGCTGATGAACTTTTTTATGCAGGCTCAACCAAAAACAACGGCTGGTCATACTCAACCGGTGAAGCATCGTCTACCAGAATTTTTACCACTTTGCCTTTTACTTCACTTTCTATTTCATTAAATAGTTTCATGGCTTCAATGATACAAACCACTTTGCCGGGCTGTACATCTGTGCCTACTTCCACAAAATTGGGTTTATCAGGAGAGGGCCTTCTGTAAAAGGTACCGATCATCGGGCTTTTTATCGTAAGAAGGTTAGCAGCCGCTTTTTCTTCCCTGGCAGCGGCCTTATCTGCAGCAGGGGCTGCGGCAGCCGCAGCGGGTGCAGGGGCCGGGGCAGCCACAACAGGAGCTGCATGGCCGGTTACAGGTGCCACCACCTGGGTAACATGCTCTTCTTTTTGTTTGATAGTGACCTTAAAGTCTTTTTGTTCTATGGTCAATTCTCCAATATTCGATTTGTTGATCATCTTGATCAACTCCTGAATTTGTTTGAAATCCATGTTTTTCAATTTAGTAGAACGTTTTGGTTTACAATAGTAGTTTTCCCTTGGGATGGGGGGCTAAGGTAAGCAATAAGCATTCAGAAAATGAATGATTTTTTGGCATTTTTTGGTCAATATTGCCCCAAAATCAATAAAAATGGCCCAAAATCAGGTGATTTAGGGCCATTTCGCTATTAAACTGCTGAATTATTCTTTTACTCTTTCAACGTATTCACCTGTCTTGGTGTTTATCCTGATTAATTCTCCTTCGTTTACAAAAAGTGGTACACCAATGGAGGCGCCGGTTTCTAGTGTAGCCGGTTTTAATGTTCGGGTGGCTGTATCGCCTTTTAAACCCGGTTCGGTATAGGTTACCTGCAACACAATTTTATCCGGTAATTCAGCACCTAATACCTGGTCATTTTCAGTATTAACCAGTACCCCCACCTCTTGTCCTTCTTTCAGGTACTGAGGTGCATCAATCGTACTTTCCTGCAATGCAATTTGCTCGAAAGTTTGATTGTCCATAAAATTATAACCGGTATCATCCTTATATAAAAACTGGTAAAAACGTCTTTCTACCCTTACCGGGTAAATAGTATCACCAGAGTTCCATGTTTTTTCAATAGTGCGGCTGTTATCCACGCCTTTCAATTTAGCCCAAACTTTTGCAGCGGCCCGGGCCGTTTTGTTTTCACCAAACTCCACTACACTGTAAAGGCTGCCGTCCAGGTTCAGGATCATGCCGCGACTGATATCTGATGTATTTGCCATAATAATTTGGTTTATCCTTTTATTTTTTAAGAGGCCGCAAAGATAAGGTTGCGGGGCCTGATGGCAAAGACAAAAAGGGCTAAATTATAGCCGGCTATGGGTAAACCTTGTATTGAAAAAATTGGTTTCTTTGATTCTATGAAAAAGCTAATTCTTATTAGCAGCTTTTTGCTGGTTTTCAATTGGGTAAATGCACAAAACCAGCATGACACCCTCCTATCAACTGCAACCCGGTTTAAAAGTTTTCCGCCGGTAAAACTGCTGATGCCGGATAGTACAACTTATTTTACCAAAGCCAACCTGGAGAAAAACAAACCTGTTTTGCTGATGGTATTCCACCCTTCTTGTGAGCATTGCCAGCATGAAACGGAAGACATTACAAAAAACATAGAAAAATTCAGGGGCACTCAGATCGTAATGTCGACCATGGTGCCGCTTTTCGAAATGAAAGCATTTATGGATAAATACCAGCTGGCTGCTTTTAAAAATATCATAGTCGCACAGGATTACAGTTTCTTCCTGCCACCCTATTTTCAATTCAATAATTTACCTTTTCTCGCTTTTTACAACAAAAAGAAAAAACTGGTATCTACATTTGGCGGCACCCTATCCACGGATAAAATTTTGACGGAATTAAGAAAATAAAGAATTCCGTTTATGGGAAAACAGCAGCAACCTTTACCTTTGCGGCCTGTTATTATACGTTTAACTCTCCTTCACTTTTAAAAAATAAAATATGAAAGTAACTGTAGTAGGTGCCGGTGCAGTAGGTGCAACCTGTGCCGACAATATTGCCCGCAAAGAGCTTTGCACAGAACTGGTATTACTCGACATTAAAGAAGGCCTGGCCGAAGGTAAGGCCCAGGATATGATGCAAACTGCCACTTTGCTGGGATTTGATACCAAGATCACTGGTTCTACCAACGACTATTCAAAAACTGCCGGCAGTGATGTAGTAGTGATCACCTCCGGTATACCCCGCAAACCCGGAATGACCCGTGAAGAACTGATCGGTACCAATGCTGGTATTGTAAAAGGTGTATGTGAGAATATTCTGAAACATTCCCCCAACGCCATTATCATCGTTATCAGCAACCCGATGGATACAATGACCTACCTGGCATTGCAATCAACCGGTTTACCTAAAAACCGTATCATCGGCATGGGCGGCACATTGGACAGCAGCCGTTTTAAATACCAGCTGAGCCAGCACCTTGGTTGTTCTCCTTCTGATCTGAATGCAGTAGTGGTTGGCGGCCATGGCGACACTACAATGATCCCATTGATACGGCTTGCCACCTGGAACAGTACCCCTGTTACCAATTTCCTTTCTGCCGAGCAGCAGGAAAAAGTTGTAAAAGACACCATGGTGGGCGGGGCTACTTTAACAGCTCTCATCGGCACTTCTGCCTGGTATGCACCCGGTGCGGCCGGTGCTGCTTTAGTAGAAGCCATTGTAAGAGATGAAAAGAAACTCTTTACCTGCTGTGTGGCTTTGGATGGTGAGTATGGCCAAAAAGATATTTGCCTCGGTGTTCCTGTTATCATAGGCAAAAATGGCTGGGAAAAAATTCTTGACTTTCAATTGAACGAAACAGAGCAGGCTGCTTTTAATAAAAGCGCAGATGCTGTAAGAAGTATGAATGATGTGTTGAAGACCCTCTGATACGTTACGCAGATATGAAAAAGCCTTTCCGTACGGAAAGGCTTTTTTCATTTGACGATCATATAACACCACCGCCATAACTTCCCTTCAAAGTCAAAAGGTGTGGTGGCCATTGTAATATCTTTTATTGAGGTAGCTTTTATTTTTTCTTTCTCCAGTACAAACTTTCTGAAATTAGTACTGAAATAAAGTATGCCCCCCGCTTTCAACCCCTGCAAGCAAATATTGATCAGTACCACATGGTCCCTTTGTATGTCCAGAATATCTTCCATCCGCTTACTGTTACTGAAGGTGGGCGGATCCATAACTATAATGTCATAGTATGCTGCAGGCATTGTCTTTACATACTGCTTTACATCAGCATGCACAAATTTGAAGACAGCACTATCTGGAAAACCATTCAGCTTCATATTTCGCTCAGCCCAGTTCAGGTAGGTTTTAGAAAGATCAACGGTAACCACTTCTGCCGCACCACCGGCCGCGGCATATACTGAAAAAGAACCGGTGTAGGCAAAGAGGTTCAGTACCCTTTTGCCCGCACTTTGTTCCCTTACCATCTGGCGGGTTATCCGATGATCAAGGAATAATCCGGTGTCCAGGTAATCAGTAAGATTGATAAAAAATTTTAAGCCGTTTTCTTCCGCCACAAACTCCTTCTTTTCCTCATCCAACTTCTGGTATTGGCCCAGCCTGCCGGGCTTACGTTGCCGCAGTTTGAGAAAAATATCCTCTTTTGTCACCGGCAAGGTCTCAGCAATGACTGTAAGGCATTGTTCCATCCATACATCATGCTCGTCTTCAGTCATGCCATGCCGGCGCTTATATTCTGCGACATACAGTTTATCACCATAAAACTCCATGCAGAAAGGAAATTCCGGCAGGTCATGGTCATACACCCGGAAGCATTGGATACCCATTCTGCGGGCCTGTTTACCTACATGGCGGTAGACTTTTGTCAACCGGTTTTTAAACATTTCCAATTTATCAGGCTGTATCATTCTGTAATAACTTTTACGAAATTCGTACTTCGTAGTTCAAACTACGTAAATATTTGATGTACGCAATTGTCGACATAGAAACAACCGGCAGCTATGCTGCAGCCAACGGCATCACTGAAATATCCATTCATATTTTTGATGGCAATTCGGTGATTGAGAAATTTGAGACTCTTATCAATCCCGGGCAGCCCATACCTTACTATATACAGGCCATGACCGGCATTACCGATAAAATGGTTGCCCAGGCCCCCCGTTTTGAAGAGATCGCCGACAAGATATACCAGCTTTTACATGATAAAATTTTCATTGCCCATAATGTAAACTTTGATTATTCATTTATCAAAAGCCACTTGCGGGAGGCCGGCTTTGACCTCAATTCCCAAAAACTTTGTACTGTCAGGTTAAGCCGGAAAATATTTCCCGGTTTTCCTTCTTACAGCCTGGGTAAGTTATCGAGGTCTCTCGGCATTACTATTTACGAACGGCACCGAGCCGGGGGCGACAGCGAAGCAACCGTAAAAATATTTCAGCTATTACTGCAAAATGATAAGGAAAACCATATAAAGAAAAGCCTGCAGCGTAATTCGAAAGAATGGATATTACCACCTAATGTTCCTAAAGAACATTTTGAGCAGCTGCCTTACACACCCGGCGTCTATTTTTTCCATGATAAAAAAGGAAAAATAGTGTACGTAGGCAAAGCTGCTAATATACGTTACCGGGTCAACAGCCATTTCAGTAACAATTCAGAGAGCAGGCAAAAGCAAAACTTTATGCAACATGTTCATGCCATCAGTTATCAATGTTGCGGCACAGAACTGATGGCTTGCATACTGGAGTCATCAGAAATAAAGAAAAGATGGCCCCTCTTTAACTCTTCTCAAAAAAGATGGGAGGACATTTATGGCATTTATGATTATGAAGATCAAAACGGTTACCTGCGGCTGGCTATTGATAAAAACAGGAAAAGGCTTAACCCCGTCTGTACATTTCATTACCTGGTAGACGGACATGCTATTTTAAGAAAACTGATCAAAGATTTTGAACTGTGCCCTAAACTTTGCTTTCTTCAAAAAGACCCTGGCGATTGCGAGGGTGTAACAGAAGGCTATTGCCAGGGTGCCTGCCGGCAGAAAGAAAGTGCCCGCCAATACAATAAAAGAGTACAGGAAGCCATTGCTTCATTGAAATCGCAGCCAACCTTTATCATTGTGGACAAAGGGATAAACGGGACTGACAAATCCTGCATATTAGTGGAGGATGGCAAATTCTACGGCATGGGTTATTTACCGCAAGGTGTCGAAGTAAAAGAAGCAGCAGTAATAAAAGAATATATTACCACCTACCGGGAAAACAGTTTTATCCGAAACCTGGTAAACAGTTATGCTGCCAGGTTCCCGGAAAAGATCATAGACCTGTCAGGTACCTGAGGCATGATCTGTCCAGGTGAAATCCTCACTTAAAGGCATTGCCTGTAACATTTTAACTGCTTCTTCTGGCGGAACGGTCATCTTTCTTTTTACGGTATTCAGCCAGGCGCCATCAATCGTAAGTAATGCTGCTGTTACTTCATCATTTTTCACAATCGTATGGCGGATTGTCCACCGGGAGTAATCTCTTTTGGCCCGGGCAAGTTCCAAATTCATTTTCACCCTATCTCCCGGCCGGATTTCTTTTCGGAAAACACATTCTTCCCGTAAAATAATGGGGCCAAGTTCAAATTCCTTTAATACTTCGGCAGTTAATCCGTGCTGATAAAAAAAATTGATCCTGCACATGGCTCCCCAGTCATAGTAAACAGAATGCCGGAGGTGAAAATTAGGGTCCAAATCGGCCCACCGAACCTGTACCGGCATAACAAAGGCATCCATTTCTTTGTGGTTTTGTACCGAAATTAGCAACAGTAAGCATGAGATTTCCTTTTCAACCTGTATTTTTACCAACTAATAAAAAAATAATTATGAAGAAATTTTTTGGAACCGGATTTTTTGTCGCTTGCTGTATCGCTGCTTTCTCTCAGCCCGGCAAACCGGTTGTTGCTAAACCCACAGTTCCTGTTTTCAAGAATATCAATGACTCTGCGAGTTATGCTGTTGGCGTCAGTGTTGCCAACTTTTACAAACAGCAGGGAATTACCAAACTGAACACCAACCTGGTAGTTCGTGGTATCAACGACATCTTTGGCAATAAAAAACCCTTGATGGATGATCAGCAATGCAACAGCATAATGAACACTTACATGACCAGGATGCAGGCTGAAAAATCCCGACCCCGGATCGATTCAGGAATTAATTTCCTTGCCAAGAATAAAACAAAGCCTGGTGTAAAAGTAACTGCCAGCGGCCTGCAGTATGAAGTAATTACAGAAGGCACAGGCTTAAAACCCACTGCGGCTGATAGTGTTACCTGCCATTACAAGGGCACTTTGCTCAACGGAACGGTATTCGATAACTCCTATGACAGAGGTCAGCCCATTACATTCAGCCTGGGAGGTGTTATTCCCGGCTGGACAGAAGGCCTCCAACTTATGGCCGAAGGATCAAAATATAAATTATTCATTCCCTATACACTGGGATATGGCGCTATGGACTATGGCCCGATTCCCGGCGGCTCTGTTTTAATATTTGAGGTAGAACTGCTGAAAGTGATTAAGAAGCAGCAATAATAAATACACTATTGCGAAAATCAAATGCCTGCCCTCAAAGTGAGTGGCAGGCATTTGATTTATTTATTCTGTCCCGGCAATAGACCGTTACCATATCAGGCTAAATTGCCTTTCATTTCTTTGATCTGATGGCGGGTTCCCAATACAATGACTTTCATACCGGGTACAATACTTGTATCATCTTTGGGGTTAATAATGAATTTACCATCCGCAGTTTTTATACCGATACAGTTGACTCCGGTTTTATTCCAGTGCATCACTTCTCTTAGCGTTTTCCCTTTCAATACTTCCGGCAAATCATCAAACGAAACCGATTCCATATAAATGGAATTGCCTTCCTCCCCTGACAAGAATTCAATGAATTCAACCACATCCGGTTTCGAAATAAGGGTGGCCATATGTGTGCCACCTATATAGTCGGGCATTATTACGTTATTGGCGCCGGCTTTTTTAAGTTTACTAACAGAACTGGCTTCCGATGCCCTGCTGATGATCTGAATGCCGGGATTCAATGCCCTTGCAGAAAGAACAATAAATACATTTTGTGCATCCACCGGCAATGTTGTGATAAGTGCCTTTGCTTTTTCAATCCCTGCCAGTTTAAGCATTTCATCTTCGGTACTGTCGCCTTCCAGGTGTAGGATCTTTTCGCCTTCCTGTTCCAGTTTGTGCATCAAATGTTCATCTTTTTCAATTACCACAAAGGGTACCTGGTGGGCCAGCAATATCCTGCCGGCCTGGTGTCCGTTTCTTCCATAGCCGCAAATAATTACATGATCTCGTAACTGACTGATATCTTTCATAAGCTTCCGGGTTTTGAAATATTGATTGATCTCTCCGCTTACTACGAATTGTGTAATACGGGTAATAGCAAAGGCAAATGTGCCCCAGCTGGTAATCAGCAGAAAAATGGTGAACCACTTGCCCGCCTCACTTAAGGGAACCACTTCTCCATAACCGACAGTGGTAATAGAAATAGTGGTCATAAATAATGCATCCAGCAGGCTGCATCTTTCAATGATTATATAACCGGCAATACCGATCAGCACAATGATATGCAGGATGATAAAAGGCTGCAGTAACCGGTAAGTGGAACTCTTCACTCAGCAACAATTTGCGTAAAAATAATTAATGACAAACAGAACAAAAATGATAAATGTCCCAAATTGGAAAAGGGGACAGCAAAAGCCATCCCCTTTCGTTAATTCAAACCTTGAGCAATTAACGCTTGTTTACCACGATCTTCTGCACCAACTGTTCACCGGTCGCAGGAACGATTATCCGCAAACTATACATACCCGGCATCAGATTATCAATCGTAATATTATTGTTGGAAATATTGTTGATCTGCTTGATAGTGCGGCCGCTCATATCAGTCACACTGATATTCCTGGTCACCGCAGCATCATCAAATACTACATTTACCCGTCCGTCGCTGGTGGGGTTGGGGTAAACCGTAACCTTACCGATCTGGTCCAGACCCCTTACAGAACGGATCTCTGTGTATTTTGATTTGTTATCGAAATCCACCTGCTTAATGCGGTATTGAGTAATGCTTTTTGAGTTGTTCAAATCGCTGTAAGTATAGCCCAGCAATACATTACTGTTACCATTTACCGCCTGTGAATTCACAAATGCAATTTGCTCCCAGGTACCATTCATATTACGTTCAACAGCAAAACCGCTGTTGTTATTCTCGCTGGAAGTTTCCCACTTCAGCAATACGTTGGAATGGTTGCGGGTGGCAGTGAAAGATTTAAAGTCAACCGGAAGTGTGGCACATGAAATACTGTAAGCAAAAACTTTATCGTAACATCCACTTGAGGTAGTATATAATACAATAACATCCATAAACTTCGAAGGATCCGTAACCAGTTTAGTAATATTAGATGTTAATGCAGCGGAAGAAGCATAAGTATCCTGATGCTGAACTACATCGACTCCCGGATCATATACTCCATTAGGGGCAGTTGAAAATACCCCGCCGGGAGCTGAATTGTCATTAAAAATCGTCACTGTCATCGGGAAAACTGAACCTTCGGTTGCAGCACCATCATATGTGGTAGGTGTATTAACCCTGTAAAAGAAATTGGCAGAAGTTTGAGTAACACAAGCTACAGGCACTACAAAACCCTGTGTAGTGAAAACAGCACCGTCATAGGGTGAAGTTCCACCAGCATTGTTGGTAACACCCGGAGTATGAGAGGCACCCGGTGCACTTTTTTGCCAGGGGGCACAGTTACCATCGTAGGTACGGATATAGCCATTATCTGTACCGGTAGCTGCCGTTACTGAATACATTTTAGCAGTTCCGCTGATACCTGTAAAAGAAAAAGTCTGAGAAGTACAAGCACCCAATGTTGGTACTGTTAATGAAGGCAAACTGCTGATCTCACCATCAAGAATATTTGAGTTGGAAGAACCTACCAACCCCTGCTCGAAAACACCTGACTTATAAAGAAGGATTGTGTTTTTGGCATCCAGTGAGTTTACATCTTCAATAAAATTAGTCAATGGAAGAGTAATAGGAACTTGAGTATATCCACCAACTCCGTCATATTGCCACTTGGTTAATGAAGCACCTGCTGGCAGATTATTCCAGTCTAAATTGGCCACAACACCTGTTTGATTTTGTGTATTGAAAGGACTGGCGGCGGCGGCTACATAATAACTGCCGGGGGCAATATTGGATGGGCCAAAATCTAACACATACCAACCTCTTTCATTTACACTGTTTCTCCAATATGTTAAAGCAGAATAACAGTCGAGGTTGATAAAAATGTTGGTCTTGGCATTGTTGTAGATCTCAATGAATTCTGCCTGGCCATTTCCCGGCCTGGCATACACTTCATTGAAAGCAAATTGTGCTTTTCCTGCCAGGAAAGAAGCACAGATCATCAGAG
>DASUDW010000124.1:0-11227 GCA_036275415.1 Chitinophagaceae bacterium
GTCCGCTTTCTTTTTGTTCCTGGGCAGCAATGGAAGCTGTAACAGTTACATTTTCCAGCAATAAACTGCTGTCTTGTGCAACTGTCGTTTTATTAATCAATAACAGGCTAATGCAACTAAGAAGATTATTCCTAACAACACTCATATGCTGGTTTTGGGCGCAAAAATAGGGGAGTGGTTTTTATTATATGGTTTGAGCAATTCATAAAAAAAGCTGTTGGCATATGCCAACAGCTTCCCTAATTTATTATTTCCAATTCTATTGATAGGTTACCGAAAAATATCCTTCAGTCAGTAAGGTAAATGCCAGGGGATTCAATAGCTCTTCAGCCCTGAAATTAAAATTCCCCCTTATTCGTTTTGTTGTGGTATTATGTGAAATAATTTGTAGCGTACCGCTTACGGCTGCCTGAGAATTTTGAGGATTAGAATTTGGATTATATTGTCCAATATAAGTGCCACCAAAAAAATCAAGGTTATAACTGCCGGGTGTGATGTCAGACGGAAATACCAGTCCCACAACTTTTGCAGCAGTAGCATCTGTACCTGATACAGCGATAGTCGAAGGCAGTGGAGGCACTGCAGGGGCTTTAACTGCAAAAATGGTAGGTGGGATCCATTGTGAGCCGGCAATTTTAACCCTGAAAGTGTCAGTAGCATTTGCCGGGGGTAATGTTGTCGTATAAGAAAGGTTTGTAAAACTGCCTTCTGTTATATTCCTTGAAAGGCCATCCAGCATCCTGTATACTTTAAAAGAGAAAGTGCCACTCATCTTTTTGTTTACCGTATCAATAGAGGTGATATTTACCTCGCCTCCGCTTTCAGCAGGATAATTTCCCTGGTTTGTTGTAAAAGCCTGGGGGTTTGGAAGTGTACTGTCAATATAAGCTGCAGCGTTCATGGTTACATCGCTTAATGTATATCGGTGAACACCGGAATCGGTCAGGGTGATAGTTAAATATTTTTTATCGGTGCTATAGCCGGAGATATTTATTAGTCCTTGCATCCTGCTGGCACCAGCGCCTTTATTCGCAATCCATTGAGTGCCCTCAATTTTTGCCCTGAAATCACCGGCTACATTATTCGAATTATTTTGACCGTGGTCGATCTCTTTCTGGCATGACTGGAATGAAATTACAAAGCCTAACCCGGCAAGGAATAGCAGTAAATAATGCTTCATTTTAGCAGCTTTAAATTGATAAAAATATTATAATTTTTAATACTGTTCATTTTCATTGGGGAAATCACCTGATTTCACATCCCTGATATAACCCTGTACAGCCTGGGTAGCCTGTTCATAAATGTTCAGGTATTGCCGGAGGAAACGGGGCTTGAATTCCGTATTGATGCCCAGCATATCATGCATCACCAATACCTGGCCATCGCAATCGCCGCCTGCGCCAATACCAATGGTGGGAATACTCAGGCTTGCTGATACTTCTTTGGCCAGGGTGGCGGGTATCTTTTCCAGTACAATGGCAAAGCAGCCGCATTCCTGCAGCAGTTGGGCATCCCGCTTCAGTTTCTCCGCTTCTCCTTCTTCTTTGGCCCTCACGGCATAGGTGCCGAATTTATAAATGGATTGTGGTACCAACCCCAGGTGCCCCATTACCGGAATACCGGCGGAAACAATTTTTTTAATGGACTCGATCACTTCTTCACCGCCTTCCATTTTTACCGAATGGGCACCGGTCTCTTTCATGATGCGTACAGCGGAGGCCAGTGCGATATCAGAATTGGACTGGTAGTAGCCGAAAGGCAGATCCACTACCACGAGGCAACGGTGAACACCCCGGATCACCGATTGGGCATGATAGATCATCTGGTCCAGGGTGATGGGCAGGGTAGTCTCATGCCCGGCCATCACATTGGAAGCTGAATCGCCTACCAGTATCACATCAATGCCGGCGCCGTCGATGATGCGGGCAAAGGAAAAATCATAGGCAGTAAGCATGGAAATTTTTTCGCCTGCTGCTTTCATTTTCTGCAGGGTGTTGGTGGTAACCCTTTTGATTTCTTTGTTGACTGACATGCCGGTGATAATTGATTAAAGTGATCAGATTTCAATGTCTTTCAATTTGGCTTCTTCGTACAGGGTATGTATCAGGCCATCGGCCAGGCCGATTTTGGGCACATATATTTCACTGGCATCGGCCCAGCGCATTACATTGATATAAATGAGCAATGCCGGTACAATTACATCGGCCCGGTCTTCCCTTAATTTATGCAGGCTGATACGTTGGGACAACGAAAGGTTGCTGAATTCCTTGTAATAATCCCGCAGCAGGTCGAGGTTGAGCGGTTTGCCTTCCTTTCTTTTGGAGATAGAAAAGATCTTATTGATGTTGCCCCCGGAACCGATAGCGGTAACATGGTGGTAGCCTTTTGTTTTGCTGCGGATGAATTCTTTGAGTTCGTCCCAGGCCGCTTCGGTAACCTGGTTCTTTAACAAACGGATGGTACCGATATTGAACGATTTTTTGAAAACGAGTTTGCCATCGCTGAAGAAAGTAAGTTCGGTGCTGCCGCCGCCCACATCAATGTATAAATACGACTCTTCACTGGTCATGTTTTCGGCAATATGGTTTTCATAGATCAGGGAAGCTTCCTGGTCGCCGCTGATGACCTCGATATCAATGCCTGTTTCGGCCTTTACTTTTTTGATGATCTCTTTGGCATTGGCGGCATCCCGCATGGCAGAGGTGGCGCAGGCTTTCAGGTGCTTTACTTCATACACATCCAGCAGCAGTTTGTAGGATTTGATGGTTTTGATGATCTTTTCCACTTTACCGGCAGATATTTCCCCTTTATCAAAAACATCAAACCCGAGGCGGAGGGGTACCCTTACCAATACTACTTTAATGAATTCATCGATGCCCTGGGGGCCGGCTATCACATCTGTAATTAATAATCTTGCGGCGTTAGTTCCAATATCAATGGCTGCCAGTCTCACGGTGCGTCTTAGTTTTATTGAAGAGGTAGTTATAGGTCTCTACCTGTGATCGGATTTTCTTTTTGGATGTCCTTACATACTCGTTGTCCAGGTCATTATTCAGCCACCTCGCTTTCACGTTGTCCTGCAGTTGTATGTCCAGTATATCGATCAGTTCTTTTTTCAATTCCTCATGCCATACAGGACAGGTAACTTCTACCCGGTGTTCCAGGTTGCGCAACATCCAGTCGGCCGAAGATAGGTAAACTTTCTCTTTGCCTTTGTTGTGAAATACCCACACCCGGGCATGTTCCAGGTACTCATCCACTATACTGATGGCACGGACCGGTTTCTTGAATTTATCATGTTCGGAAAGCATGCAAAAGATACCTCTAACGATGAGCCTTATCTGTACACCGGACCTTGCTGCCTCGTACAATTTCTGTATCATATCTTCATCCGAGAGGGAGTTCATCTTCAGGGTGATGGAGGCGGGCTTTTTTTTACGGGCCTGTTTTATTTCTTCTTCAATGAGGCGGAGCATTTCTCTTTTTACAATATGCGGACTCGGGATTAATACCTTGCAATCCCGCAACAGGTTCAGCCCTGTCTTTGGCTGCTCCAGGAAACTGAATATCCGGTTGGCATCCGACATGATCTTTTGGTTGGAAGTGAGCAGGCAGTGATCGGCATATACTTTGGCGGTCCGTTCACTGAGATTGCCGGTGCTCACAAACCCATAGTAGAGGTAATTCTGGTCTTTGGTTTTCTTTTTGATCACACAGATCTTGGCATGCACTTTCATATCGGGGATGCCTACCAGCACTTTGGCGCCTTCTTCTTCCAGCCGTTCTTTCCATTCCAGGTTGGCTTCTTCCTCAAACCGGGCCCTGAGTTCCAGCATCACCGTTACTTCTTTGCCGTTCCTGACGGCATTGATCAGGGCATTGATGATCTTGGATTGGGGCGCCAGGCGGTAACAGGTTATTTTAATGCTGGTAACATCCGGGTCGAAAGCGGCTTCCCGCAGCAGGTCTATCAGCGGCAGGAAGGAGTGGTAGGGGAAATTAAGCAATACATCTTTTTCCATGATCACATCCGACACACGGCGTACCGTAAGCAACGGATGATCAAAGGGTTTTTTTCGCAGCCTTTTTTCTTTGAAAACCTGGTCGGGAAAGTCCATGAAGTGGCGAAAATTATGGATACGGCCGCCGGGTATCAGGTTGTCCCTTTTAGAGAGGTTCAGTCGCCGTATCAGGTATTCCAGCAAACCCGGGTCCATTTCCCGGTCGTAGACAAAGCGAACCGGTTTTCCTTTGCGGCGGTTCTTAATGCCTTTTTCAATTTTTTGAATGATGCTGGTGGAAATATCCTCATCAATATCCATTTCCGCATCACGGGTCACTTTGAAGATATGTGACTGGTACTGGTCGTACCCGAAATAGGAAAAGATCTCCGGCAGGTTGTACCGGATCACATCTTCCAGTAAAATGATATGGTGTTCGTCTGCTTTGGGAGAAGGTAGTATGATGAACCTGCCCAGTGTGCGGCTGGGTATTTCAATCAGTGCATATTTTCTTTTCAGGGCACTTTCTTTCTTCCACATCACCACGCCGAGATAGATGGATTTATCCCGCAGGGCGGGGAACTCCGTAATATTTTCGATCATGAGCGGAATGACATCGGAGCTTACTTCTTCTTCAAAATAATTGCTGATGAACTGCTGCTGTTCTGCATTCAGTTCTTTTTCGGTACGAATGAAAATTTTCTGTTCGTTCAGTTCCCGCATTACCTCTTCCCAGATGCGGTTGAATTCACCCTGCTGGTTCAGTACAATCATTTGTATCTCATCAATGATCTGCTGCGGGTTATTTTCCAGGTGCATATTGGCCTTGCTGCCCAACTGTATCATCCTGCGCAGGGTAGCCACCCGTACCCGGAAGAACTCATCGAGGTTATTGGAGAAAATGCCGAGAAAACGTATACGTTCCCGTAAGGGTACGGTAGTGTCGGCCGCTTCCTGCAATACCCTTGCGTTAAAGGAAAGCCAGCTGATATCCCTTGCTATTGTTTTTCTTTTGATGCCAGTAGGTGCCATGCGTTAGTGGTTGAGGATAAAGTATATGGTTACAGGTGCCGAATTTACATAACCGGGCGCATTAAAGGCGAATGTTGGGGTGAATAATTCAATACAACGTAAGGAAAGAGAATGATCTCCTGAAAAAACAGATCAGCTGAGCAAACAGCCGGCCGTAAGGATTACAATTATTCAGATTTAATGCGGCTGATGATGCCGGTGGTGGAAAACCCTTCGAGGATCGGATTGATAACAACACGGCCACCGTTGGCCAGTACTTCTTTGGCACCGGCAATTTGTTCTGTTGTATAATCTCCTCCTTTTATCAATACATCGGGAAGCAGCGCTTTGATCAATTCGAGAGGTGTATCCTCTTCAAATATCACTACGATATCTACCAGTAACAAGGACGCCAATACAAGGGCCCGGGAGTCCTGGTTGTTGACGGGTCTTGTATCTCCTTTCAGCCTTTTTACAGAAGCATCGGCATTCAATCCTACTACGAGGCAATCCGCTTCGGCCGCAGCCTGTGAAAGGGAATAGAGGTGGCCCTGGTGCAGTATATCGAAAACGCCGTTGGTAAAGGCAATTTTTTTACTTGAGAGCCGCCATTGCGCTACCCGCTGCACTGCCTCGTGGAGCGAAAGGATCTTTGTTTGTATCAGATCAGGCCGTTTCACTGTGTTTTTTGTGTTTGTTGAAATAGGGGATCGCTGCAAAGCTAACTAATCCGCCCAGCAGAATGACGGTGGTTTGTGCCAGCCATAATATCCAGCCGAATGCAAGGGCAATACCTTCATTCAGTCCATAGACCTGCATGGTTTTCTGGATGAGGTAAGCATAAGCGCCGATACCGCCCGGTGTGGCTATCATACCGATGCTGCCGGCAGATAATACCGTAAATGCTTCCCGGAAACCGTAACCCGTAGTTTGTTGCAGGGCGAAAAAACCAATATACCCGGCCGTGAGATAGAGTGTCCAGAGAATGAGGGTCAGGGTAATAAAATAACCTCTTCGTTTCAGGTGCTGAATGGCGCTTAATCCCTGCCAGATGCTGCTGCCGATCTTTTTAAAAACCATCCACAGATCGGAGAAGTTCTTTTTCTTGCGGATCATCCAACTGGCAATGATGAGTGCCAGCAAACCCAGTAACGCCAGGCCGATAATATACTTCGGGATATGTTTGGTTTCTCCGTTTTTAGCGGATGAATTGAAAATGGTATCTATCAGCTGTGCATAGATATCCGGCTGTATGGCCAGGGTGATGCCGAAGACTGTCAGCAGGCAGACAGCATCAATCACCCTCTCCAGTATGATGGTGCCGATCAGTTTATCGGCCGGTACTTTTTCATAGCGGGCCAGTACCGTACATTTTAATACTTCGCCCAATCGTGGCACCGCCTGGTTGGCCAGGTAGCCGATCATGACGGCAAAAAAGGTATTGGCGGTAGAAGGTTTATAGCCCATGGGTTCTATCAGCAGTTTCCAGCGGAGGGCCCTTACCAGGTGGCTGCCAAAGAGCATAATAAATACGGGCAGTACGAGCCAGTAACGGGCCGTTTTCAGTGCGGCTTTTATTTGTGATTTGTCATCGGCCGTTAAATCTTTAATCGACCACCAAACAAGGAAAATGCCAAGGCCAAGGAAAAAAAGATAGGTAAATATGGTGCGGATGCGTTTGTTCATGGATGGCTGAGGTACTATTTTCAAAAGGCCAACAACTGGTGTAAATGTACTGCAAGGCAGGGGCAAAATCAAAATACATCAGTTCAGGGGCCTGTTATCGATCAGTCTTATCTCATTTAAAAAGGCTGCTGCCAGGGCAACTAATTTTTGTTCTCCGTTCCAATCCGTCACTTTTTCCAGTGTTGCAGCATCGGCTATTTCAAAATAATCCACCTTGAAACCGGCGCCGGTCAACTGCGAAATGGCATTTTGTGATAGTTTACCCGTCTCTCCGGGCTGAATATTATCTTTTATATAGGTGAGTGCCCTGTAAATAGCGGTAGCCTTCTTTCTTTCTTCTTCATTCAGCCGCATGTTACGGCTGCTCATGGCCAGTCCGTCATTTTCCCGCAGGGTGGGGCAGATGCGGATAGTGATCTTATCTTTTTTGCCCATCAGTTCCACCAGTTTGGTGATGACCATGCATTGCTGGTAATCTTTTTGGCCGAGGTAAAGATGGTTGGCTTCCACGATGTGCAGTAACCGCTCCACCACCTGGCATACACCCTGGTAATGTCCGGGCCTGAATTTCCCTTCCAATATTTCTTCCAGCCTTCCCAGGGCATATTCTTTTTTGGGCGCTATCCCTTCGGGATACATTTCCGTCACCGATGGTAAGAACAACACATCACAACCGGCTGCTTCCAGCAGGAAGATATCCTTTTCGATAGTAACGGGATATTTCTCAAAATCTTTCGGATCGTTGAACTGGGTGGGGTTCACAAAAATGCTGCAAAGGGTACTATCGTTTTCTTTTTTGGCTGCTTCTATCAATGAAATATGCCCGGGGTGCAATGCTCCCATAGTAGGTACAAAGCCGGCCTTTTTCCCCTTTTTTTGCTGACCATCAAGCCATTTCTGCAGATCATTTGCTTTTTTGAATACAATCATATTTCGGGTTTAAATGCAGGGATTAACGTATAAATCAGCATATTTAGCCGTAAAATAGCTACCTTTGCAGGCCTTTAGTAAGCGATGTAATTTTAAACGGGACGCACATGTCAGCAAAGAAAAGAATTTTATTTATCGCCAACGAAATGTCACCCTACCTGGAGCTGACGGAATTCTCTGAAATAGTTAACAAGCTGGCCATCAAGGCCAATGATAATAATTTCGAGGTACGTTGTATCATGCCCCGGTTTGGGGTTATTAACGAACGCCGTCACCGCCTGCATGAGGTGGTCAGGTTATCGGGTATCAATGTCTCCGTGGACAATGATGACCTGCCCCTGCAGATCAAAGTGGCTTCCCTGCCCAGTGCCCGTTTGCAGGTTTATTTCCTGGACAACGAGGAGCTTTTTAGACGTAAGTTCATATTTCATGATGAGCAGGAGAAATGGTTTGATGACAATGGCCTGCGTACCGTGTTTTATTGCAAGGGCGCCCTGGAGACGGTAAAGAAATTCGGCTGGCCTCCGGACATCATTCATTGCAGCGGCTGGATGACGGGCCTGATCCCGGCTTATCTTAAAACGGTGTATAAGAAAGAACCGGTGTTCTCACATAGCAAGATCGTTTACACCATCGGTCAAAATACCTTCAAGGAAAAACTGGGCAGCGATTTTATGAAAAAAGCGCTGATCCATCCTTCTATAAAAGAAAAGGACCTGGAAGTGTTTAAAGAGGGTAATAATACGGCTATGTTCCGTGGTGGCGCTACCTATGCCGATGCCATTACTTTTGGCGCTGAGAAGATTGATAAAAAACTGTCGGAAGAATTCTCTAAAGTGCGGGGTAAGAAGACATTACCATTTAATCCCGAAGGAGATTTAACAGACTATTTACAACTCTATAGCGACCTTGCAGCCAAATAAACATCACTAACCCGGAACTTAAATCAACTTTGTGAAGAACAGGTATATCGCAATTTCTTTTCTGGCAATCGTTACTTCGGTTGCTTTTCTTTTTTCGGCCTGCAGAAGGATCAATGAAGCCACTGAACTGGGTGCCGGATTGATACCCCCCGTTGACGGCATCACTACTTTTGATACCAGCATCACTGTGCAATGCTTTAATGATACGTTCGGGCTGGCCACCGATTCCCAATACTTGTCCAAGAATGAAGAATATTTTTTAGGCCGCATCAACAGTGATCCTTTCTTTGGTAAAACGGATGCCCGGATCTTCCTGGAACTAAAGCCTGCCTTTTATAAATGGACTTTTGCCAATTCCAACCCGGATAGTTTGTATATCGATTCTGTGGTACTGGTGCTCAATTATACCCGTACCTACGGGGATACCAATACGGTGCAGACAGTGAATGTGTATGAAATGGACCAGAGCAACAATTTCCGGAGTGATACATCCTACCTTATCCGCAAACAATATTTCACTTATTCCAATCTTTTAGGTACCCGCAGTTTTGCCCCCAGGATCCTGAATGATTCCGTAAAAGCCTACAGGGATACCAACATTAACCAAATGCGTATCCGCCTGGACAATAATTTCGGGCAGCGGTTATTATCGTATGATTCCAGCAGTTCGCCCCTCAAAGGCGCCTATGCGAATGATTCGGCCTTCCGGAGCAAATTCAAAGGCTTTGCCATTCAATCCATGAATACCGGTAATGCGGTGATGGGATTTGACCTGACCGGTTTCAATACCAAGCTGGCCATTTATTACCGCTATGATAAGAATGGCAGAAGGGATACGACCGTTAATTACTTTTTATTTGGTTCTAACTTTTGTGCCGCGGCCAATTATATAAAACGGGATTATGCCGGTACACCGGTGGAAGCAAGCCTGGGTGGTGCAACACCAGACCCGGTAGTTTATGTTCAGAATACCCCCGGGACATTTGCAACCATCAAACTGCCTGATCTTGGCCTGATCAATAACCGGTTAATACACCGGGCCGAACTGATCATGGAGCAGGTATATGATATCAGCGACAGCACCTATACTGCACCGGACCTGTTATACCTTGATGCGGCAGACCCCAGTATTACCAAACCCTATAAATTCAGGACCATACCTTACGACCTGTTTTATAATTCATCGGGTGCTTTGAACCTGTTTGATTTTGGCGCATCCCCAACGATTATCACTGACGGGGCCGGCAATAAAATAAGGACCTGGAAATTCAATTTATCCCGGTATGTGCAGCATGTGCTGACCCGCACACAGTCGCTGTACGACCTTCGGGTATTGGCTCCTTTCTCTTTAAATGAGCAATATGGTATTCCTCCTTCGGGTGATGTAACTGCAACGATCTTCGTTAATCCGGGTACCACCCGGGGCCGTGTACGGCTGGGAGGCGGCAACCATCCTTCACAGCGGATGCGGTTAAGGCTGGTGTATTCAAAACTCTGATCATATAGTTATCAAGATATGTTTAAAAGTCTGCCTGTATCAAGCGGCAGACTTTTTTCATTCTTCACCTGCCCTTATCTTTGCGGCCTAAATTTATATTCATGCCTTATTTATTTACTTCAGAATCTGTTAGTGAAGGACATCCGGATAAAGTAGCTGACCAGATATCTGATGCCCTTATTGATAATTTTCTGGCGTTTGATGCCCAGTCGAAAGTGGCCTGCGAAACTTTGGTAACTACCGGGCAGGTGGTATTGGCCGGAGAGGTAAAATCAAAAGCCTATTTAGATGTACAGGAAATTGCCCGTGGTGTGATCCGCAAAATCGGTTACACCAAGAGTGAATATATGTTTGAAGCCAGCAGCTGCGGTGTACTGTCTGCCATCCACGAACAATCTGCCGATATCAACCAGGGTGTTGACCGGAAGAAGAAAGAAGAGCAGGGCGCCGGCGACCAGGGTATGATGTTTGGTTATGCCACCAACGAAACAGAACATTATATGCCGTTGGCATTAGACCTGGCACATAACCTGCTGATTGAACTGGCCGCCATCCGCCGGGAGAAGAATTCCAAAATGCCTTACCTGCGCCCGGATGCCAAAAGCCAGGTAACGCTGGAATATGATGATAATAACAGACCCGTACGCATTGATGCGATCGTTATTTCTACCCAGCATGATGATTTTGACAGTGAACCTAAAATGCTGGCCCGGATCAAGAATGATGTGATCAATATCCTTATCCCCAGGGTAAAGAATAAGTATAAGAAATACGCAAAGCTGTTCAACAGCGATATCAAGTACCATGTAAACCCGACAGGCAAGTTTGTGATCGGCGGCCCGCATGGTGATACCGGATTGACTGGTCGTAAGATCATTGTAGATACGTATGGTGGTAAAGGTGCACATGGCGGCGGTGCCTTCAGTGGCAAAGACCCTTCCAAGGTGGACCGTTCTGCGGCGTATGCCACGAGGCATATTGCCAAGAACCTGGTAGCAGCCGGTCTGTGTGATGAAGTACTGGTACAGGTTTCTTACGCCATTGGTGTGGCACAGCCTACCAGTATCAATGTAAATACGTATGGTACGGCCAAAGTGAATATGAACGACGGACAGATCGCCAAAATAGTGGAAGGATTGTTTGATATGCGTCCATATTTTATTGAGCAGCGTTTGAAA
>DASUDW010000125.1:0-6612 GCA_036275415.1 Chitinophagaceae bacterium
ACGATAACACCCTGGTGTTTATGCATGGAAAGCCAGGTGGAATTGCTTCGGAAGGCATTAATTCTACCTTCATAAAGCCTGAAAATGGTTGTATTGGTTCTGAAAAAAACTTCCTTGCCGGCTACTTCAATTTGCCACACATCCGGAAAGTTTCTTTCAGTTGCCGGCAGCAGATTTTTTAGTGAAGTAAACTGAAGCCTTCCTACATTATCAGGGGCAAAATAACCTAACTCATCCTGTGCGCCTGTATAGAGTTTTCCATCTTCTCCAAATTCAATAGACCTTACAATAGTTTTATTAGGTACCGGAAAAATCTGCCAATTTGTACCATCAAAAACCAGCAACCCCTCATTATTAGCAACATAAAGACGGTTATTCTTATCCTGTGCCATTGCCCAATTTTGAGCACCGGCTCCATATTTAGAACGGGAGAAACTGGTTATTTCATTTTGTCCGATGGGTAACTGAGCATAGGTTTTAGTAATTAAAAGAAATACTACTGCCAAATGCAGTTTTATCTTCATTAATATACTTTTTCTCAATACAATATTGAAGGACAGATGTAGTATAGATGTACTTATTTTAAACTCAATTTAGACTTTTTTGATTCAGTAGTAGTATTGATGTGGTTGTTTTTTTGGTATTGAGGAAGGGTAAGAAGTAATTTCATTTTCCTTTCTTATACGTCCTATCTGGGCTATTGGAAAGGTATCTAAAGATTAAACAAAATCTGTACAACTGATTTGTATTTTTTACTTTAAGGCTGTACGTTAACTGTCATCAAAAAACTTGCTGTATGAGAAAGTACATTACCTGTATTTCGCTTCTTTTTCTCATTTCCGCTTCAGTGTCTGCTCAAACCAATCAGGTTGCTGTCAAAATGACAGAAACCGGGTATAAATTGAGTGTAAGCGGAAAAGACTTCTTTATTAATGGTATGAACTGGGATTATTTTCCCATTGGAACCAATTACAACTACAGTTTATGGAAACAGCCGGATGATGTTATAAAGGCTGCCCTGGATTACGAAATGCCTTTGTTGAAAAACATGGGTGTTAACGCTATCCGCCAATATACCGGGGTACCAGCCAGATGGATTAAATACATCTATGAAAACTTTGGTATTTACACCATGCTCAACCATTCATTTGGCCGCTATGGTCTTACCATTAAGGGCAAGTGGGAGGCTAATACAGATTATTCCAATCCACTGGTCAGGGAATTACTGATGAAAGAAGTAAAGGCCATGGTGAATGAATATAAAGGAACACCGGGTGTCTTACTATTTCTATTGGGTAATGAAAACAACTATGGCTTGTTCTGGAGGGGAGCAGAAACAGAAAATATTCCTGTACAGGACCGTAAGTCAACCAAAGATGCTTATCATTTATACAAATTGTTTAATGATGCTGTTAAGGAAATGAAAGCCATTGATAACAGTCATCCTATGGCAATTTGTAATGGCGATCTGCTTTTTTTGGACATTATCGCCAAAGAGTGTACAGATATTGACATTCTCGGCATCAATACTTATCGCGGAATGACTTTTACTGATTTATATGATCAGGCAAAAAAAGCGATCAACAAACCGGTGATGCTTACAGAGTTTGGCTCTGATGCTTACAATACTATAGCTAACCAGGAAGACCAGGAATACCAGGCAAAAGTGCTGGTAAGTAACTGGAAAGAAATTTATGCCAATGCAACGGGCATGGGTAAAAATGGTAACAGTCTGGGTGGTTTTACCTTTCAGTTCAGCGATGGATGGTGGAAAACAGGGCAAACAACCAACCTGGATGAGCATGATCCCACAGCATCCTGGTCAAACGGCGGCTACCAGAACGATTATAAAGCAGGCGAAAATAATATGAACGAAGAGTGGTTTGGCATTTGTGCGAAAGGACCTACCAACGAGAGAGGTACTTATCAGTTATATCCCCGTGCTGCTTATTATGCATTGAAAGATGTGCATCGTTTTAATCCGTATGCCGGAGGATCAATGGCACAGCTGAACCAACTGGATAATATGTCTCTGGTGGATGCTGTTTTACGGGCAAAAGGGGATAAAGCTGCTATGCAAAGTGAAGAAAAAGGCAAGCTTTACCTTAGTGATTTACAGGCCAACTTCAGCACATACAATACAGGCGGAAGTTTAATTGCTACACCTAAACAAGATGACCCAACGACTACCGGCTACCCGACTCGTTTGGGCTTTGACCATATGCAGTCGTTTAATATTGGTGTTACCGCCAGGCCTGCTCCCAATATGATGGCTAATGTACAGTTCAATGTACTCGGTAATGTTGCAGAAAATCCAATTGATGAAGTGTTTTATGAAAACAGGGGAAGAAGAATTACCGTAAATACACCAACTGGTGTAGAGCAAATAAATTCCAATAACAGAATTCAATTATACCGTGCCAGTTATAGCTGGGATGCTAAAATGTTTAAGCTAACCGGTTTCTACCGTACCGGTCATTACCACTGGGGTTATGAAGGTGATTTCTTTGGGTTATATCCGGAAGCTAATTATGGTCCTAACATAGACATATATAACGGCGAAGCCCCCTTTGGTTTTGAACTGGAAGCTAAAAAAGCTTTGAAGGGATTGAAACTTGCTTTCGGACCGGAACTGTGGTGGGGTGCCAACCCGGCAATTTTGGCGAAGTATAGCCGTAAGATTGCAAACTTTGATGTAACAGGTATGTTCCATGAAGACCTGACGCAACGGAGCGGATTGCAAAGCTCATTTGCTGTGCCTGTGCCCAAAACTAGAAAAGCCGCTATCAGTGTTTCCAGAAAGTTTGACAAATTCGGTTTTGATATCGGTGGATTATGGGGTGGTCAGCCGCTTAATGGCCGGGTATTTCAATTGATGAGGGAAGGTAAAGTGTACCAGGATGTGATAAAATCCGAAGACAATTTTGGAGGTAAAATAAAACTGACTTATGCCAGCGGACCTGTACAATGGTATGGCCTTGCTTCTTACATGGGGCTTGTTGCCAATGGTGGTGTAGACCAAACCAGAACCTTTACCGGCTGGCGATTAAAGGATGTGGGCAGCGGTAATATGTATAATGTGCTGAGCGGTTTCACGGTAAATGTGGGTAAACTGCAGATTGCTCCTAACTTTTTATACCAAAAACCAATTGAGGGGCCAATTCCTTCCGATGTGTTAGCACCGGGCCGGCCAAGAAATATTCTGGATGATCCCTTCTCCGTAAGATCTAACAGGGAAACAATTGGCGGTGAATTATTGCTGACGTACGATCCCACACCGGCAACCTGGATGTATGAGTGGGATAATGACCGGCAGGAAGATGCCAAATTTGCCATTAGTGCAGACTTTGTATATCGTCACTTACCAACTATACAGGATGCTGCTATTGGTATATTGGCTAACAGGAATTTATTTGCATTCCCCGGTTCCGCTCCTGCGCAGGATCTGTGGGAAGTAAATACAAGAGTTGTTTCTAAACTGAATCACAACCTGGGATTAATTGCCAACCTTTATGCAGGCAACGGCCAGGCCAACGGTAATGATAAAAGAACAATTAACCGTTATGGATTTGACCTGAGGACGATTTATAAGAAAACAAAACTGATTGCTATTGGCAAGTTCAATGACTGGGGTCCTTTTGACTATCACCGTGATTTTAACCTCACCTTCCCGTTGCAGCTGATAGCAGACATTTCAACTGAAATAGGTAAACCGGATTGGTTTATGCTACCAGGTACAAAAATCGGTATCAGGGGAACCTACAGGACACTGGATAAATATTCGCCCCGCTACTCACCCATCAAAACATTGGATGCTGCCGGTAACTGGGTACCCGACCCTAATGCTATTGGCTTCCCGGATGGTAATGAGTGGGAGATACGTACGTATATTCAAATCAACATAGGTAAATAAAAATGCTTGCTAATAATTTTAAAGAAATTAGTATGAAAAAAAATCAATCACTCAACAAAGTATTGTTTAGCCTATTAGGAGTAATGATACTAATTGGCATTGGCTGTCAAAAGCGGGATGTTGCTGAATTGCAGCCTCCTTCTTTTCCTACAACTGCCGAAGTTTTTATTGATGACTTTACCGGTGACCTTGCATATGCGGCATTCGGCGGGTCAGATGTTAAAGCATTCCAGGTAGATAAACAGGTTACCTATGGCGGCACCAGGCAATCTATGCGATTTGAAGTGCCTGATGCTAACAGTCCTAACGGGTCTTATGCAGGCGGTGTGTTTCTAAGCAAATCCGGCAGAAACCTCTCTGGCTACAATGCTATTACTTTTTATATCAAAGCATCGCAGGCTGCCACCATTGGCTCATTGGGTTTTGGAAATGATTTCGGTGCCAACAAATATCTTGTTACGATGAGTAATTTGCCGGTAACCAGTAACTGGAAAAAAGTAATCATTCCTATTCCTGATGCTTCAAAGTTGACAGCCGAAAAAGGAATGTTCTGGTATTCTACCGGCCCGGAAAATAACAGGGGGTATACTTTCTGGATAGATGAAGTTCGTTTTGAAAAACTGACTGACCTTGGCCGTGGCACTGCTACTATTTTAAATGGTGTAGACAAGACGCAGGTTTCTTATACAGGTGTAACTAATACTATTGATGGCTATTCAGCCACCTATAATATGCCAAATGGTGTAAATAGTACTATTGGTCTTACGCCCTATTATTTTAAATTTTCTTCTTCAAACTCCTCAGTGGCCTCTGTTAGTGAAAATGGTGTGGTAACTACAATCAGTGCAGGTACGACAAAAATCACTGCAAAATTAGATACTATTAATGCTGCCGGAAGCCTCACATTAAATGCTGCCGGAAATTATGTAGGGGCGCCGGTGCCAACAAAGGACCCTGCCAATGTAACTTCTGTTTTCAGTGATGCGTATACCAATATTAATGTTGATTATTACAACGGGTATTGGCAGCCTTTTCAAACTACACAGTCTGCTGATTTCCAGGTTGGCAATGACAGGGTATTGAACTATACCAATTTTAACTTTGTGGGTATTCAGGTTACTTCTCCAACTGTAAACATCGGTAACAGATCTAACCTGCATTTGGATTTATATTTCCCGGATAATATAAATCCAGGGGCTGTTTTTAAAGTAAGGGTTTTAGATTTTGGCGCCAATGGAGCCCCCGGCGGTGGCGATGATGTTAGTGATATTGTTACTTTAACCAACCCTGCTTTAACAGCAAGAACATGGTTGAGCTTTGATATTCCTTTCTCCAGCTTACCCGGTTTAAGCACAAAAGGACATTTTGGACAAATCATCATGGAAGGGGCGAATATCTCCAACTTCTTTGCAGATAATATTTACTTCTGGAGCAATCCGGTAGTGCCGCCTGTTGCAGCGCCGGTACCAACCCGCCCCGCAGCCAATGTGCTTTCTGTATTCAGCGATACATATACCAATCTTTCCGGTTCTGACTTTTTCCCTAACTGGGGGCAAAGTACTGTTGTAACTCAACTACCCATAGGCGGTAACAACACTTTACGTTACAGCAACTTTAATTACCAGGGTTTACAATTAGCCGCTAACCAAAACCTCAGTTCCTACCAGTTTTTGCATATTGATTATTACAGTGCCAATGCCGGTACATTGAATGCATTTTTAATTAGTCCTCCGGGTTCTCCAGGCGGACAAGCACCATGGGAAAAAGCATTCAGCCTTTCTGTACCTACTGCAGGCTGGAATAGTATAGATATTCCTTTATCACACTTTACTCCACAGGTTGCATTGAGCAGTGTGTTTCAGTTTAAGTTTGATGGCGGCACCGGCAGTGATATATTTTTAGATAATATTTATTTCTGGAGAATTCCTCCTGTACCGACTGTAGCTGCACCTGTGCCCACTTATCCTGCCGGAAATGTGATTTCAATTTTCAGTGATAGCTACACTAACATATCTGGAGTTAACCTTAATCCTAACTGGGGGCAGTCTACCGTGGTTACACAAACATCAATTGTAGGTAATAATACATTAGTATATACCGGTTTAAATTACCAGGGACTTGACTTTTCCGCTAATCCGCAGAATGTTTCAGGAAAGACATTCCTGCATTTGGATTATTATTCTGCCAACTCTACTGCGCTTAATGTATATCTAATTTGTCCTCCGGGATCACCGGGCGGACAAGCGCCATGGGAAAAAGCTTATACGCTTACAGTTCCTACGGCGGCAGGATGGAATAGTGTTGATATACCGCTAACAAACTTTACACCTCAAGTCGCATTGAATAATGTTTTCCAGTTGAAGTTTGATGGTAATGGCACAATTTACTTAGACAATATTTTATTCAGGTAATAGTGGGATTGTTTAACAAAAAAATTAATGACATGAACTTTTCAATATATAAAAAAGCAAAAAACACTTGGTTGCTTGGTATAGCCTGTATATCCTTACTGGTTATATTCAACAGTTGTGAAAGGGAAGCCGTTCAAACATTACCACAACGGGAATGGCAGTTGGTCTGGAGCGATGATTTTAACGGTACAGCAGGCAGCGCACCTGATAACAGCAAATGGGTATTTGATTTAGGTGGTGGCGGATGGGGCAACAGTGAACTGCAAACCTATACCAACAATGCAAATA
>DASUDW010000126.1:0-4220 GCA_036275415.1 Chitinophagaceae bacterium
TCATCTTGGCAAAAAAAAGATCAGCAAAGGCCGGTATACTTTATACGCCATTGCCAATGAAAGCACCTGGACCATTATTGTAAATAAAGAAACAGATACATGGGGATCCTTTAAGTATGATGCGAAAAAAGATGTGGTAAGGACAGAGGTAAATGTACAGAAAACCGAAACTGTAGTGGAGTCAATGTCTATGTACTTTGAAAAAGCAACGGGAGGTTTTAACCTGGTAATTACATGGGATACCATAAAGGTAACAGTACCATTTACTTTTTAAAACGAGTGTATGATACGCATAGCCGGCATTTCTTTACTTTTTACTCTTATTGCATTATCTGTTTCCTGCCATCAAAAAACAGACAATGATGATAAACAGCCCAAAAAAAAGATAGTATCCGATTCTGTTTCCCGGATTTTGCCTGTGCAGCCAGTGAACCCATATTCCCCGGTGGATGTCTCTCCGATGGATATGACTTATTTTCCGGTAGATTATCCCAAACTGAAAATGACAGGGCAGGTAAAGAATATGAAACCTTTTGCCAGGGTAATTTACAGCAGACCACACCTGCAGGGCCGGCACATTTTCCATGAAGTGCTTAAGTATGGTGAACCCTGGCGAATGGGGGCCAATGAAGCCACAGAACTGGAATTATACAAAGATGCCTCCATCAAAGGTGAAACTATAAAGGCTGGCCGTTACACACTCTATTGTATACCGCAGCCCAAAGAATGGACCATAGTTTTTAATAGCAACAACGATTCATGGGGGCTTCAGCAGGATGTGGCTAAAGATATAGCCAGGTTTACAGTACCGGTAAAAGAAACCGGCAATTCACTGGAATACTACACTATGATATTTGAAGGAAATGGTAATAGCGCCAGTTTATTAATGGCTTGGGATAATGTAGAAATACGTTTGCCATTTACTTTCTGAAATAATATTACCTGAAAAGGTTGTTTTAGAAATTGATCCAAATAGCTATTGGTATTATTTGGATATTTGTTGCCATGTGTGGAATTGCCGGCATTATACAATCCTCTACCAGCCAATATGGTATAGAGCACCTGCAAAAAATGACGGATGCGCTGGTACATCGGGGCCCTGATGGTGAAGGCCATTGGAATAATGACAGAAGTACAGTTTTACTAGGTCACCGTCGTCTTTCTATTATTGATCTCAGTGAAGCGGGAAGCCAACCTATGCATTACCAGAATCGCTACAGCATTGTACACAATGGTGAGATTTACAACTATGTTGAATTAAAAGAAGAGCTGCAGAAAAAAGGTTATTCCTTCCGTTCACAAACAGATACCGAAGTGATCCTGGCGGCTTATGATTACTGGAAGGAAGTATGTATTGACCATTTTGACGGAATGTTTGCCTTTTCCATATGGGATGAAAAAGAGAAGTGTCTTTTTGCTGCAAGGGACCGTTTTGGTGAAAAACCCTTTTTTTATCATTATGATGGAAGCAATTTGCTTTTTGCCTCAGAGATGAAAGCACTATGGGCAGCAGGAATTGAGAAGATTCCTAATCAGAAAATGCTGTTCAATTTCATCACTATTGGTTATACCGATAACCCGGCAAAAAGAGAAGAGACATTTTATGAGAATATATTCCGGTTGCCTCCAGCTTCTTCACTCTTATACTCACCAGTAAAAAATGAATTACTGATAGAACAATACTGGGATATTGACCTGCAGAAAGAAAATAAAACAATAACCGATGCCGAAGCGATTGAAAGATTCTCTGAATTGCTCACCACTTCGGTAAAAAGAAGATTAAGAAGCGATGTATCAGTTGGTACATCTTTAAGCGGAGGGCTGGACAGTTCATCTATTGCAGCTTTTATCCATGAACTGATGCCCGGTAATAATTATTCCTGTTTCACTGCCAGCTTTCCTGAACTTGAAAACAATGATCTTTTTCATGCGAAAAATGTTGCAGACCATTTTGGCCTGCAACAACACATTGCCGAATGCACCGCTGTGGGGTTGATGAAAGACTGGGAAAAGCTATGTTATCACCAGGAAGAACCATTTGGCTCCGCCAGCGCCTATGCACAGTATAAAGTATATGAGGAGGCAAAGGAACGAGGTGTAAAAGTTTTGCTGGACGGACAGGGAGCAGATGAAATACTGGCAGGTTATCATAAATATTATAAATGGCTCTGGCAGGAGCTTTTTCGGAAACGGCAGTTGAAAAAGAGCAAAGAAATTTTTTGGGCAAAAGAGATCGGGATCAATGAACCCTTTGATTACCGCAATATGATTGCCGCCTATTTCCCTGCATTCGCCAGTATTGTGATGGAACGGCAATATCTCTTAAGAGCACTAAAACAGGAAGACCTCACACGGGAGTTTGTACAGCATCAGAGTAAAGAAGCTTATTACACTCCACCTGAGCATTTTGACCTGAACGGCGTATTATATTTCAATACCATGACCCATGGCCTGGAAGAATTGTTGAGATATGCTGACAGAAATTCCATGGCACATGGCAGGGAAATCAGGTTGCCGTTTCTCTCACATGAATTGGTGGAATTTGTTTTCTCCCTGCCCTCTCACTTTAAGATCCGGAATGGATGGACCAAGTGGCTGCTGCGGGAAGCTGTAAAGGAAAAATTACCCCACCCCTCTGTATGGCGAAGAGATAAAGTTGGATTTGAACCGCCACAAAAAAAATGGATGGAAGAGCAGTTTTTACAGGATGCCATACAGGAAGCTAAACGAAAACTGATCGGTGAAAAAATATTAAAACAAGCCGTTTTAGATAAAAAAATCACCCCTTCAGCAGCCTTTGAGACGGAGAATTATGACTGGAGATATTTTTCCGCAGCCTCACTCTTCAGCTAAGCTTATTTCAGCATCTTTGCATTTCAATATTTTAACCAGGTAATTATGAAATCTGCTACCAAGTTTATTCATGCCGGTGCTCATCCTGATCCTTCCACCGGCGCCATCATGACACCCGTTTACCAAACTTCTACTTATGTACAGGAAGCGCCGGGAGTAAACAAAGGTTTTGAATATGCCCGCAGCCAGAACCCGACCCGTAAAGCACTGGAAGAAGCATTGGCTGTGATCGAAAACGGAAAATTTGGTTTAGCCTTCAGTAGTGGTGTAGCCGCAACAGATGCAGTGATCAAGTTGCTGGCCCCCGGTGACGAAGTGGTATGTGCCAATGATATGTATGGCGGCACCTACCGTTTATTCACTAAAGTGTTTGAGCGTTTCGGAATCGTTTTCAAATACGTTGATACAACAGATGTTAAAAATGTGGCAGCCGCTGTGACGGAAAAAACAAAACTCGTCTGGCTGGAAACACCTACCAATCCGCTGATGAATGTAACAGATATTGTTGCAGTCGCAGCCATTACAAAACCTAAAAACATTTTATTAGCGGTTGACAACACATTTGCATCACCTGCCCTGCAAAACCCGTTAGATCTTGGCGCTGATATTGTAATGCATTCTGTAACAAAATACCTCGGTGGTCATAGTGATGTGATACAGGGAGCATTGATCATGAATGATGCTGACTTAAGAGAAAAACTATACTTTATACAAAAGAGTTGCGGCGCTGTACCCGGACCGATGGATTGTTTTTTAGTTCTGCGTGGTATCAAAACGTTAGGCGTTCGGATGAAAGCACATTGTGAGAATGGTGCAAAGATTGCTCACTGGCTCCGGAACCATCCCAAAGTTGGTAAAGTATACTGGCCCGGTTTTGAAGACCATCCGGGATATGCTGTTGCTAAAAAACAAATGAAGGGCTTTGGCGGCATGATATCTTTTGAACTGAAGAATGATAGCGTTGAGGAAGCTAAAAGAGTTTTATCATCTACGCATTTATTTTCATTAGCAGAAAGCCTGGGTGGTGTGGAATCATTGATCAATCACCCGGCCAGCATGACCCATGCCTCTATCCCAAGAGAAGAAAGGATCAAAAACGGTCTGTCAGATTCGCTCATCAGGCTGAGTGTGGGTATTGAAGATGCTGATGATTTGATTGAAGACCTCGCAAAGGCTATTGAAACCCCTAACCCCTAAAGGGGAATTATGAAAAAAATAAAGGAGTTAAAATCTTTTTTAGACAGAAAGGTTGAGCAATACAATCAACCTTTCTTTGTTAAAAATGATCCCATTTCCGTTCCTCACCTGTTCACTAAAAAGCAGGATATAGAAATTGCCGGTTTTTTTGCTGCCATTTTTGCCTGGGG
>DASUDW010000127.1:0-3135 GCA_036275415.1 Chitinophagaceae bacterium
AATGGGTACCGGTGTAGCTACCAGTGATTACGAAATTAATGACAGTGTGAATGTAACGTTGATGATCTATGACTGTGCCGGTTCCGGCGGCGCCGGTATTTACAGCATGCAGTACCTGGGGCTGATGAACTTTCAGCAGGAGACAGAAGAAGAATACACCAAATCGGTGGATTATAACGGGGGCAAGGCTTTTGAACATTGCGAGAAAGCTACCAACAACTGCACTTTCACTTATTTTGCCGGCGGACGTTTCCTCGTAACGCTGCAGGGCGACCATACCGGCATTGATGCATTAAAACAAGCAGCAGGTGGTTTGAATATTAAATAACCGTTCGCTATCATTATTACCAAAGCAATTATTCCAAAAAAAAGGCGTTTCCGGCAGGAAGCGCCTTTTTTGTCTGTTATTAATGTACCCCGGAAAGAAGAAGAATCATTACTACAGCTGATTTTACACATAAACGGGTCCTTTTACCCTGTTTAGATTTACTGTCCCATATTTTATAACGATGCTTCCCCTATCTGCTGTTTCCGGTAATCCCTGGCCATTGGTGCAATACCTGAATAAAGCCCCGAAAGAATTCACCCGGGCTGACCTGCTGCGGTTCATCCGGGAAAAAGAAGTGAAGATGATCAATTTTCACTACCCCGGTGAGGATAACCGGCTTAAGACACTCAATTTTGTGATCAACGATGAGCAGCATGCAGACAACCTGCTGGCCTCCGGTGAACGAGTGGATGGCTCCAGTCTTTTTTCGCATATGGAAGCCGGCTCCAGCGATTTGTATGTAATCCCCAAATACCGCAGTGCCTTTTTAAATCCCTTTGCGGATATTCCTACCCTTGATTTTTTGTGTTCTTATTTTACCAAAGATGGTGATCCCCTTGAATCAGCACCTGAATATATTTTACAAAAGGCCCATCGGGTATTGAAAGAAAGATGCGGATATGAACTGTTTACCATGGGCGAACTGGAATACTATATCATCAGTCCCAGAAATGAACTGTTCCGTGCGGCCAATCAAAAGGGTTATCATGAATCATCTCCTTTTAGTAAATGGGAGGCCCTGCGGACAAAAGCCTTACAACTGATTGCCCAATGCGGCGGACAGGTAAAATACGGCCACCTGGAAGTGGGCAATTTTTCCATTGGTGATACGGACTATGAACAAAACGAAATTGAATTTCTGCCGGTACCGGTGGAAGAATCTGCCGAACAATTACTGATTGCCAAATGGATCATCCGTAACCTGGCCTGGCAGCAGGATATTTCCGTAAGCTTTGCCCCCAAGATCACTGCAGACAAAGCCGGCAGCGGTATGCATATTCATACCCAGCTGATGAAGGATGGAAAAAATTGTATGATGGAAAATGGCGTACTCAGCCCTGATGCTAAAAAAATGATTGCCGGTTTTCTTTCATTAGCCCCTTCCCTCACTGCTTTTGGCAATACCAATCCTACTTCCTATTTCCGGCTGGTGCCGCACCAGGAAGCGCCAACTACCATTTGCTGGGGCGACAGAAACCGTTCTGTTTTGGTACGGGTGCCATTGGGATGGTCAAAAAACAGTAACATGATTGCCAGGGCCAATCCAATGGAAACAGCTGCACTACCGGAGATGAATGAAAAACAAACCGTAGAGTTTCGCTGCCCGGATGGCTCGGCCAATATTTATTTACTGCTCGCAGGGCTGACCGTAGCCGCCCGTTACGGAATGGAAATGGAAAATGCATTGGACTATGCTGCCAAAACTTATGTGGACATCAACATTTTTGCAGAGGAACATAAAGAGAAAATCAAGAACCTGGAAACATTACCGCTCAGTTGCTGGCATTCGGCAGAGCAACTGAAAAAGCAGGCGGATGTATATAGCCAATATGATGTTTTTTCAGAAGGGCTTATTGACAGCACCTGTCACCACCTGAAAAACTTTAACGATAAGGATTTCCGGGTAAAACTAAAAGACAACCGGGAAGCCATGCTGGCCCTGGTGCAGGAGCATTTTCATTGCGGGTGATAAATTTCTCACCACAAACTCCAGTCCACCGCTATCGCTTCATTTCTTGAGGTTGGTTTCTGTAAACCATTGGTCAGTTGTTCTACTCTTTCGCCTACTGCCTTTTTCAGTTCGCTGATCTTCATCGTGGGATATTTGTTCATTGCTTCCAGGATGCTGTAGGTAAACACACCGTTCTTCAGGTCACCTCTCTCCAGGGCAAACTGGTTACCTGCGGCAGCGGAAATGATCGTGGCACCGGTACTCTTGCCCACATTTACAAATAATGACTGCATTAATTCAAAACTGTTCTTCAGCCCAACATGTTGCTGCTGCGGCTGATCGATGATTATACCCTTTGCTGCTAATCCCAATGAATCAGCCATTTTCTGCATAGCAATCCCTTCCTCTTTATCTACTTCACCGCTGTGGCAGGCATCTATGAACATCAGCTTCTTCCGGGCGGGGATACCATCAAGCAGGTTCTCCAGCTCATCATAGGGCAACCCGTTCTCTTCCGGCTTGCTGAAGTTCACAGCGTAAGTACTCAGGTAATAATCATAATCCTTGCTCAGCAGGCCATGACCGGAATAGGAGATGATCACTTTGTCATTCACCGTTGTCTGCTGCAGCTTTTGTTTTAAGGCTTTTACTTTCTCGGCTGTTACATCCTGGTTAAACAAAGTGTCAATGATAATACTGTCTTTATATCGCTCTTTCAGTTTAATGGCCAAGTCACGGATATCCTTGCTGCTGTATTGGAGGTTGTAATTGCTTTCTTTAAACTGGTCTATACCGATACCGATAAAGCGGATCATTTCTTTTTGCTTTACCGCCGGAGTATAGTTCACATACAGTGGCTTACGGTAACTCTCCGTTCCGTTTACATTGGTGATACTGGTCTCAATCCGGTTTTCTCCCTGGGAAAGTTTAATAGTTATAATTGTATCAATGCTGTTACTATTCTTCCTTTTAATACTGATACCTCGCTGGCCATATAAGGGCGATTCATTCACCCATACATTGAAGCGGTCGAGTTTGTAAGTGCTGTCTATACCCCTGATGTGCAATAGCAGCGTTCCGGTCTTTTGTTCATAATCAATACTGTCCCGGTTTACAAAATCGGCTTCGGGTACGC
>DASUDW010000128.1:0-5057 GCA_036275415.1 Chitinophagaceae bacterium
CCTGGTGGCGGATGGCATACTATACACCGGCCAAACGATGATACAGCAATAAACTTGACTGGTAAAGTATGTGCCGGAATATGTCTCATTGCTGAACGGGATAAACAAATTATTTCCCGGGCTGATTTCATTTATGCTAAACTGGTTAAGCCAAATTAGTGTTGTGGGATATTTTTATTAAAGACAATGAACTTTATAAAGAATATGATATTTTTTTCTAATTTAGGACAAACCAAAATCTTTCAATTATGAAAAAAGTACTGCTGTTTTTTATTCTATCCCTTACTGTTAATCTGATTTCAGCCTCTCCCTTTGTACTTAAACCTAAAAAGAAGATTTATGCTTCTGACATTATGATTCCTTTAGGTGAGACGGGAACAAAGGTTTCTCTTCTTGACATTTCAAAGATTACAATTAAAGAAGCAGAATTAATCAGGGGTGATAAAATGAAATTCTCCGAAAAGCTGGCTTTTAAAGCTGCCCAGCGAAAGCTAAACCAATACATCAATAATGATGGAAGTTTAAATGACCAGAGGATAGTGAAAAATCTTAAAAAGGTTGATGGTAATGGCGGATTTCACGCCGGTGGTTTTTTTCTTGGGCTTTTGCTCGGCTTAATAGGATTAATAATTGCATTGCTTATAAATGACGAAAAAAAGAAGTCCCGCATTAAATGGGCCTTGATTGGATGGGGAATATGGATTGCTATAGTGCTGGTAGCCACTCTTGCTTAAAGACTTGATATTCTATATTGTAAAATGGCCGAAGAGTTATACTTCGGCCATTTTATTTAGTTGCTTTTGACCATATCTGGTTAGCAATGATTTCCAGCAGGCCTTTTGCTTCTGTTGCAGATAATTCTTTCACTTGTCCGGTATGCCTGACCAGTTTAATCGTTTGCTCCAGGTCTGCCAACCTCTTTTCGTTGATGGTATATCCCTTTACCAGGTGTTCTTTCAACCGCTGGGTGGCCCACTGACGGAACTGGGTGCCCCGTTTGGAATTAACCCGGTAACCAACGGAAATAATTGCATCCAGATTATAATGCAGGATATCTCTGCGAACAGTTTTATTTCCTTCTTTTTGAACTTGTGTAAATTTTGCACAAGTTTGACCAGCGTTTAACTCTTTGGTTTTAAAGATATTACTTAAGTGTTTTTGTATTGATGTGCGGTCGGTTGAAAATAGTTACGCTAACTGGTATTGACTCAACCAAACAGTATCTCCCTCAAATTTTACCTCCACTTGCGCCTGCTTATCAATACTCTGATATATTTCTATCTGATTCATAGTTAAAATTACCGAACTAATAAAGATTATTAACCAGTTAGTGTAACATGCTCAGCCATTACACTAGTTTGATTTGTATGAAAAGGCACCACGGGCGGTTCGTAAATCAATAATCTCCGCATTTTTTTCGGTGATGAGGGGGCATTATTTACCGCAAAACCAATCCACCTCCGCAAAAGAAGAGGTTATCAGGGTCTTTATTCACTGTAACCGGGAAAAGGGGTTGGGCCGCCAGCCTGTTTTTTCGACCCTCCGCTATTCTTTTATTGTTCCCTGCCTGGTCCCTTGACCTAAATTAGAATTTTTGATACGGAAACGTAGTACCTTCCCTTTCTGTTTGTCCCACGCTGAAATTCTTTCCGCTATTGTAATTCATAAACACCAATCAATTGTATACCATGAACCGTTTGCAACATCGCCTGCTGATGATTAGTGCTCTCAGCCTGTTACTTTTAGCCGCCTGTAAAACAAAGGAAAAAACAGAAGAGAAACCTCCTGTTATTCCTGTTGAAACCTTCTTTAAAAATCCCGAGAACTTCGGATGGCAGATTTCGCCGGACGGTGAATACATTTCTTACCTCTCGCCATACAAAGGCCACACCAATGTATTTGTGCGTAAAATAACAGACAGTACCGGTATACCCGTTACCAGCGATTCTGTACGTAATATTTATGACTACTCCTGGAAAGGCAGCAGGATTTTATACCTGCAGGATGTGGGGGGTGATGAAAACTTTCAGTTATTTTCTGTTGGCCTTGATGGTAAAAACCTGAAAGCCCTTACCCCTTTTCCGAAAGTGCGGACATCCCTGCTTGACAACCTTCGCTATGTACCCGGAAAAGAAAAGGAAGTAATAATACAAATGAACAAAAGAGATCCCCGCTTCTTTGACCCCTACAGTATTAATATTGAAACCGGCGAAACAAAAGTGCTCTACCAGAACGACAGAAACTTCGATGGCTGGTACACCGACCATACCGGGCTGATCCGGATAGCCACCAAAACGGATGGTGTTAATACCACTTTCTATCACCGCGCCGCAGAAACAGCCCCGTTCGACTCTTTGCTGACTACCACTTATAAAGACAATTTTGGCATCCGGCTCTTCAGTTTTGACAATAAGAACTTATATGTGTCCACTAATATCGGAAGAGATAAGACAGCTATCGTAGAATACGACCTTGCCGCCCGTAAAGAAGTAAAAGAACTCTACGCTAATCCTGAATATGACGTGGATGGGCTCTCCTATTCGAACAAGCGTAAAGTTTTGGAAGATGTATCCTACACTTCCTGGAAAAGGGAATTTCATTTCCTGGATAAAGAAGCGGAGACCGAGTACAACAAAATGAAAGAGAAATTCAAAGGGTATGAAATAGGCATCTACGGCAGCAATAATGAAGAAGACAAATTCATTGTGGCGATTGGTAATGATAAACTGGCCGCCAACTATTATTTCTACGATAAGAAAACCGGCGAAACCAAATTCCTGTCTAATGCATTCCCCTGGCTGAAAGAAGAGCATATGGCAACGGTAAAACCTGTAACGTACAAAAGCAGGGACGGTCTCACCATTCATGGATACCTTACTTTACCCAAGGGAGTAAAAGCGAAGAACCTGCCTGTTGTCATCAATCCGCATGGCGGCCCCTGGTATCGTGACAGCTGGGGCTTTAATGGTGAAGTACAATTTCTGGCCAACCGCGGCTATGCTGTTTTGCAAATGAATTTTCGCGGCTCTACCGGTTATGGAAAAGAGTTCTGGCTAAAAGGGGCCAAACAATGGGGTAAAAAAATGCAGGATGACGTTAGTGACGGCGTAAAGTATCTTATTGATGAGGGTATTGCCGATCCAAAGCGGGTAGCCATTTATGGCGGCAGCTATGGCGGGTATGCCACCCTGGCCGGCATCACCTTCACTCCCGACCTGTATTGCTGTGCCGTTGACTATGTGGGTGTATCCAATATGTTCACCTTCATGAAAACCATACCGCCTTACTGGGAACCCTACAAAGCCATGTTCTATGAACTGGTTGGCGACCCCGTAAAAGATAGTGCATTGCTGGCTGAAGTATCACCCGTCTTCCATGTTGATAAGATCAAAGTGCCTTTGTTCATTGCGCAGGGAGCCAACGATCCCCGTGTAAACAAAGCCGAAAGCGACCAGGTGGTGGAAGCGCTGAAGAAAAAAGGTATTGACGTTGAATACATGGTTAAAAATGATGAAGGACATGGCTTTGCCAACGAAAACAACCAGATTGATTTTTACAAAGCAATGGAGACCTTCTTTGCCAAACACCTTGCCCCGGTAAAGGAAGAAACTAAAAAATAAATAGTGCAAGATTAGCTGATTCTGTTTCCCACTAAGTCACTAAGAACACAATAAAATTGCTCTGTGCAACGCTGTGCACTCTGTGGTTACTTTTATTTTTCCGCTAAACATTGCTTCGTGGGAAAGATTACAATGTGCTGAACACAGGTAAGCTTAGCTGATTCTTTTTCCCACTCAACCACTAAGAACACAATAAAATTCCGCTGTGCATCGCTGTGCACTTTGTGGTTACTTTTATTTTTCCACTAAACATTGCTTCGTGGGAAAGATTACAATGAGCTGAACACGGATGAAAGGGCTGAACACCGATAAGGTTAGCTGATTCTTTTTCCCACCCAGCCACCCGGTCATGAAGAATGGAATAAGCAGGTGCCGCTGTATGACAAGCTAACCCTTTCAGCCAGTTATCCCCGTTCCGGTTTCTTGTAGCCAGGCGAAAGGCGGTACCGTAAAAAAACGTCCATTAAACAGACAGCAGGGGATGGCTGCAAGCTCTTTATATACCAGCGTTAAAAACGACTATTATGAAACGGTTGAAAAACGGGGTACTGCTGTTGCTGACAGCTTTTTATGCCGGGTGCGATACCCCCTTCCTCATCACCACCAGTTTTGGTGATACCAACCCGCCCTGGGCACCGCCCTACTACAACGGCGCCCGGTACTATTATTTTCCCGATGAAGAAATGTACTACGACCTCTCCGGCCACCAGTTTGTGTACCTGAACAATGGCCAGTGGTTGTTTACCCCCACGGTGCCGGCCGTATACAGCCATACAGACCTGTACAATTCCTTTATCATTACCCTGAACATAACTGTGTACCAGCCGTGGATGCACCACCAGTATTATGTATCCCATTACCCGAGGTACTATTACCACAATGTGTATGGCGGCAACCGGTATCCCGATCTGCGGGGGTTCAATGAGAATGAACGCAAGCCCATTTTCTGGCAGCCCGGTGAACGGGAGCGGATCAATGAGCTGAGGAGGAACCCGCCGCCGCCGCCCAAACCGGCTGTGCAGCCGCCACCGCAAAAAACCAATTATTACGGCAAGCCCATTGGCCAGCCTGTAAAGGTGAAGCCCAATATGCGGCTCGGGGATATATTAAAGCAGAAAAAGGTGGTGAAGAAGGATTAAAAGTGGCCGTTTATGTGTGTTTGCGGACTAAGGCTTTTTGTGTACCCAGCTTCGGTACTACTATCAGCTTTCGTTGCGTCGCACACTTCAGGGTTCGGTAATTCTTTTGAGCTCATTTATGCACTACATTATTAGGCAAAGAGAACCGTTGGTTGTAAATGTAAAATGACTAATGAACTTTTGAAATATGTGACAACAAACGTTTTTCGACTAAAGGAAGAAGAAATAATGAAATAGAGCATTTCTAAGTTTTAGAAATGAATTTTAAATTTATATATGCTTGAGATTATTCCTACAT
>DASUDW010000129.1:0-2208 GCA_036275415.1 Chitinophagaceae bacterium
CAAACACAAATAAGGCAGGAATGGCAAGGCCTATCAGAATGGCCATTAATTGGATAGACCGGCGGTTGGGTTTAATAGGAACATAAGAAACGTAAGCTCTCTCCACTATCTGGGAATTGGCCACATTGGCAGCCCTTGCAATAGCCGTTTGTTCTCTTTTTTCCTGCAGAATATTAAATAATGCTTGCTTATTATCCACCTGTTTCTTTAACTCCAGATATCCTTTCACCTTGTAAGGCATCACTTTGAGCTGGCCTTGCGCTTCACCGCTGTTTTGCCGGAGGGAAGCAATGGTCTTCCGCATGGAATTTTTAATATTAGAAAGGTTCTCCAAAAGGCTGATCCGCAACTTTTCAATTTGCTCACTGGCTTCTTTTATCGCAGGGTGGGCAGAGGGTACATTGCCGTCCAGCAATTGCTGCCGGCTGATCTGCATGCTATTATATTGATTTACCAGTTCGTTCAGTGTGGGGTCATTTAAACCCAGCGAAGAAGGAACAATGACCGGTCCGTAATTATTTTTCTTATCCCGCAGGTATGTCTCAATGAATTCAGCGGTGCTCAACTGCATTTGTTGCTCATTGATGGCTTTGTCTGCAGCACTAACATTATCAAAATAGGCCCCAGTTTGCGCCTCAATATCGATCAGGTTATTATCTTGTGTATAACGAAGCAGGATATTTTGCACACTGTCCAGCTCCCTACCCAATACTTCCATCCGGTTATCAATAAAAGCCAATGTCTGATCAGATGTCTGATTTTTTAACTCCTTGGTATAAGCACCATACTCTTCCATCAACTGGTTCACCACATCAGCGGCCAGTCGGGGATTGGTACTTTGCAAACTGATATTGATGATATTGGTTCCGGTGACCTTGGGGGCTACCATTACAGCCCGGGAATAATATGAAGCCAGTGAGCCAGTTGGTTCATAACTAATTGTATAATCTTTGGACAAACTGGCACCGGGCTGCCTTACCAGGCGGAACCGGCCATGGGCAGTACTAAACGTTTCTCCAAAACGAACCGGACCGGGGTTATCATTAATCCTGAATTCATTTTCATTCAGTGCCTTGATCTTTAACGTAAAAGCCTGTGAAGAGTCTGTAAGCCCGTCACTTTCCAGCACAAAAGGCCCGTATTTGTAAATATTTACGGTTTTGATCTTGCCTTTAACAGAATAACTGTACTGCAGGTTTTGTTTCTGAATCACCCTCGCCATCAGGGCCCGGGACTTCAGCACTTCTATTTCACTTTGAATATTTACTTTCTTGCCCTCACTGAATATTTCATCAAACTTGTCGCCTTTGGCCCCGGTAGCATCGGGTGCAATCACCATGGTGGAAGTGGTACTGTATATCTCCGTGGCATAGCGCAGGTAGGCATAGGCGCCAAATAATGCCAGTGCAATGGACAAAATGAACAATGGCAGGAACCTGATATACTTAAAAAAAAGATCCCTGATCGTCAGATTCCACAATTCACTGTTTGCGTTTGTTGTAGTATTTGGCTGTGCTGGAATATTTTCTTGCATGGATATTTTTTAACAGGAAAGAAATATCAGTTCCTGAATACGTTATATAGGGTGGCGGCTACTGTTACCAGGGTCAACGCAAAAGAAACCCGCTGAACGACCCTGGCCTGTTCTGAATCTTTTAGTTTTTGATTGGTTTCACCCACAATGATCAGGTCATTTTGCACCAGGTTATAGAAAGGCGAGTCAAAAATTTCTTTGGATGTAAGGTCCACCACCCCCGTTTCCCGTTGACCATTGGTCTCCCGTACCACTTTTACCTTGTCTTTTTTGCCATAGTCATTTACCCCGCCGGCCAGGCCGATGGCTTCCAGTATAGTCAATCGTTCTCCCGGCACTGTCACCGGCCCCTGGTTACCAACCTGTCCCAGCACGGTAACTTTAAAATTCTGGAAACGGATGATAACAGTAGGATCTTTTAATAATTCAACAGGTACAGTGAGTCGCTTTTTAATTTCGGCAGTCAATTCTCCTTTTGTAAGGCCCTCCGCATGTATCACACCAAGGCGGTGGTGTTCAATGTTACCGTTATTATCCACGAGGTAACCGGTAGTATTCCCACCGGCAGAAACAGGCTGGTTATAAATGGCATCAGAAACCTCCGGCTTGGTACTTAGGCTCGATATCTGTATGGACAACAGGTCATTCTTCTGTATCCGAAGGTCCTGTGCTTT
>DASUDW010000130.1:0-4093 GCA_036275415.1 Chitinophagaceae bacterium
GGGATATTTCCGGTGCTGGCAGAAGCAGAAGCCGGTTGCTGATAAGATCCACCGGTACCGCTATCACTGCGGCCGCCGAGCAACTGCACTTCACGAACTCTGAGAGAAAGTGATGCGCCGGATGTTCCATCCTGCCTGGTAAAAGATCTAACTTCAGGCTGCCCTTCCACAAAAACCTGCTTGCCCTTGGTTAAATATTGGGCAATAGCAGTACGGTCTGTCCAGTAGGCACAATCTACCCAGGTAGTTTTTTCCTGGTTGTTGCCCTGTGAATCCCTGTACTTTTCGGTGTGGGCCACGGTGAAGTTGATTACATTTTTTCCGTTTACGGTGTTAACCGAACAATCCTTTCCGAGGTTGCCGATTACTTGCATTTTGATCATAGTGCTCAAATTTTAAAAGTGACGTAATAAATTAAGAGAACAATATTAAGGATAAAATCAAATTTCCGCTAAAACATTTAGCATTTTTCTTTTAATGTGAATAAATTCCCGCCACTACTCCGTTCTGCCGCTGGCAGCATCTATGATCCTTCCGAAAAAGATGGCATTCATAAACAGTTTGGTACCTCCCAGCCAAAAAGCCCTGAAGTTGGGATTGTCCGCAATATTGATGATCCTGCCGTTACCAACGGTATTCACCACAACCGCAGCAGAATTTTTAATGGCGTCACCGTTTTCCTTACTTACCCAGCCACTTTGCAAAGGCTTGCCACCGTAATAAAAAGGTGTAGCATAAGGGTTCTTGCTTTTTTCCATAAACACTTTGTTGGCCTTAAACAAGCTTACCGTTTTTGTGCTATAGCCATATGCCAGCGGATGTGTAAGATCTGCATCAGCGCCAAAAATAGCCCCTTGTATTTGCTGAGAACCATCTACCTGTTCCCGCTCGTTATACGCCAGCTTATCAGTACTGTCCACCGGTGATTTTACCCGCTTGAACTTTACATCACTGATACCATTTTGGGCTGCCCAGCTCACAGCTTCTTCCGTTAATATCAATACACCGCCATTCTGCACCCATGTTTTTAATTTATCCTTATTGAGTTCGCTGTAATTTCCGCCAACCAGAATGATTGTATTGTATTTGCTCAATTCCACCCTGTTAAAAATTGCCGGCTCAAGGTGTGTGGAAGTGATATTCATCCGCTGATCCAGCAAATGCCAAACTTCTCCGGCATCTGTTGGATTTACACCCGTACCGCTTACCATGGCAATAGTGGGCCTGGCAACAGTAACAAATTTGCTGCTGCCAAGATCGATACCCGAAACAGCATTGCCGGAGTTCACGGCATACGTTCTTAGTTTATATTTTTCGCTGATAGCAGCAACTTTTGCTGCCACTGCATCTGCATTACCTGTTTGTAATTTTACAGGAACCATTAAAGTTCCCCGTTCAAACTTTTGTTTTGAATCACCAACATTTATTTCAACACTGCCTGTTGCCACTTTTACCAGCATACCGGCACTCATCAATTCATTGAGTGCTGCCGGCGCATACAGGTCTTCCCATTTTATCAGGTAAGCATATTCGCTGCGGCCGCCATTTACCATACCTTTCGGCGCTTGCAACTTTTCTACTTTATTTCCGGTGGTAAAAGCACCGGTCAATTCCTTATACGGCATCCCAAACGCCAATGGCATGGTCCAGGCAGTTATGTCATAAAACAAACTGTCTTCGTATTCGGCTTTTCTTTCAAAAATGGACCGTATCAGACTATGCTGCGGCTGGTTCAGCGAAACCAGGTAAGACGAAGACTTAACAAAGTCATTATCATTCCATCCATCCGGTAATTCGTTGATTTCAATCTGGTGCCTTTTCAGCATTTCTGCGAAATGAAATGTTTTTGCTGCATCATTCTTATCACCAAACACATAACCTTTAACTGTATAAGCAGCTGCACGGTTGGCAGATTGCCTGTAAAAATCCCGCTGGTATTCCAGGAATTCTTTCCGAAGTACCCTGGCACCTTCCAGCGTAGAAAGAGCCGTAACAAACTGATTACGGATGGTAAAAGGAAAACTCAGCAAACCATTAGCAGTTTGTTGCAAGTGCCCCCTTGAAGAAGCCTGCTCAAACAATATTCCTATACAACCCTGCACATCCGGGTAAGTAGAGCCTTTCCCATAATAAAAGTCATCATAGTTCTCTTTCGTAAAATATAAGGAGCCGATACGGTCAAGATATTGTGCATGAAACTTTCCGAGTTTGGCAGTCAGTTCCTGGTTTTTGGCAGGTGTAAGCGGATTGACCCTTGAAGGCACACCCGGTTGAAAAAAGAAAGTGGCATTGCTCCCCTGCTCATGGTGATCAGTTAGAATATTAGGCTTCCAGAGATGAAACCACTTTAACCGGTTCTGACTTTCTACATGCACTGCCGGCAACCAGTCCCGGTTCAGGTCAAACCAGTAATGATTGAAACGGCCCCCCGGCCATACTTCATTGAACTCCCTTGAATTGGGATCACTGACCAGGTTTTTGCTTTTATGCTGGTTGGCCCAGGTGGAGAACCGCTGCAATCCATCCGGGTTAAAAGAAGGATCAAACAGAATTACCACATTTTCTAACAGGTCATCAATTTGCTTGCCCTGTGCTGCCGCCAGGTAATAAGCGCTGAGCAGCGATGCATTGGCACCACTGGGTTCATTGCCATGTATGGAATGGCCGATCCAAACAACAAGGGGCATTTTCTCCAGGTTCAGCGATGCTGATTTGGCAGGGTCAGTCAGCTGTACATGCTGTTGCCTGATTTGCTCCAGGTTTGCATGATTGTTTTTGGAGGTGATGATCAGCAGCACCTGTGGCCTTCCTTCATAGGTAAATCCCATGTTTTCCAGTTTCACCCTATCCGGCGCAGCCTGTGCAATGGCCTTCATATAATTTACCAGCCGGTCGTGGGTAATATGCCATTCACCAACTTCATGATAAATAACATCTTTCGGCTTAGGTATGGCCGGATTGTATTGCACAGAATCTGGCAGGTAATAACTTAATTCCTGGGCTTCTGCGGAAAAAACAAAGACGAAAACTGAATAAAAAAAGAATACTAATTTTTTCATATGACCTGATTTTGAAAAGGTTGGGAAGATAAGATAAATTGTAAAAGATGGAACATTTGTAGAAGATAGTTATTACCTGATTCGAAACTGCCCGCCCCGTCTTTCAGTCGTATATTTGCAGCTTGCCTGACGATAAGCAGGCATACTGTTAATCAGGTATATGAGCAAAAAAGGTAAAGTTTTAGTGGCGATGAGCGGCGGTATTGACAGTACCGTTACCGCATTAATGCTTCATGACCAGGGATACGAGGTGGTCGGTATCACCATGAAAACTTGGGACTATGCGGCCAGTGGTGGTAGTAAAAAAGAAACCGGTTGCTGCAACCTCGATTCTTTTAATGATGCCAGGCAAGCTGCGGTAGAGCATGGCTTTGCCCATTATATTTTGGATATAAGGGACGAATTTGGCGACTTCGTTATTGATAATTTTGTAGAGGAATACCTGGCCGGCCGCACACCCAATCCCTGTGTGCTTTGCAATACGCATATCAAATGGCGGGCCTTATTAAAGAGGGCAGATGCATTGGATTGTGAATTCATTGCTACCGGCCATTATGCCAAAATAAGGCAACATGATAACGGCCGCTTTGTAGTAAGCAAAGCCGTTGACGACACAAAAGACCAGAGTTATGTTTTGTGGGGATTACAGCAAGACCTGCTCAGCAGGACACTTCTGCCACTGGGGCCTTACCGGAAGACCGAAATAAGGCAAATGGCCTTTGACTATGGCTATCCTGAACTGGCCAAAAAGCAGGAGAGTTATGAAATATGTTTTGTTCCCGACAATGATTACCGGGGGTTTTTAAAAAGAAAAGTAGAGGGATTAGAAGAAAAAGTTGCCGGTGGTAATTTCATTGATAAAAAGGGAAAAATATTGGGCCGGCATAAAGGTTATCCTTTCTACACCATCGGACAGCGTAAAGGATTGGATATAGCGTTGGGCCGTCCGGTGTTTGTCACTAAAATTGATCCGGAAAATAATACAGTAACCCTGGGAGACGAAGAAGACCTTGAGCAAAATGTAATGATCGTAG
>DASUDW010000131.1:0-5271 GCA_036275415.1 Chitinophagaceae bacterium
TCATCACAGCGGGGGTCGCCGATAGTTTCCCTAAGCTGTTGGGCCGTGTTTATCATTATCATCGGCACACCAATACCTTTTGCGGGTCTTGTACCTGTATATTTTGGCTGTAATTTTTTTTCACCGCTGGCATAGGCTAAACAATTACCAAACACCTTTCTGGCATTATGGGCCGCTTCTTCATCACCGCTGGCTTTGGCATAAGCAGCTGCCGCAATTACATAAAATGTTTCAGAAAAAAAATACCGCCGCTTTCTCAGCGGTTTCCCATCCCTGGTTACATGGAAGAACATTTGTCCGTCTGTATCAAAGCAATATTTATTCAAAAAATCATAGCCCAGCTTTGCCCCTTGCAACCACTCTTCTTTCTTTTCTACCGTGTTATATAAAGTGGACAGCATCCAGGTGGCCCTGCCCTGGATCCATACTGCTTTATCATCATCTATGAGGCTTCCGTCTGCATCCCGCATGAATAAAAAACCACCATATTCATTGTCCAACGAACGGGGGAACCAAAAGGGAATTGTACTTTCCAGCAACTGGCCTTCATAAAATTTATACAAATCAGCTAATGCTGTTTTGGCGTAGCTCCCCTGCTCTGCAGAAGTGTTTATTTCCATTTTACAGTTTTAAATACTATTTGTGAATAATTGTTTTTCTCATACAACACACCCACTTCCCTGCGGGATACCGCAACAATATCTGAGTAGGCTGTATTATCTTTTATTCCTTCTGCTTTATCCAGTAAAAATGATTTTTTCCATGTTTGACCGTCATCAAAACTGATGCGCAGTGTCAGGTTATCCCTTCGCTTTTCATCGGCAGCATTGGAGAAGGCCAATATATTCTTTCCCTTCTTGTTACCGATACTAAGCATACTGGCCTGGCAAACCGGATCCGGCAGGTTACGGTCAAAATAAGTGGTGTCCCATGATTGGCCTCCGTTGCTGCTCACGGAAACAATTCTGGCTTTTACATCCCCTTTTTGATTCCGGGAATTCATCATCAGCTTGCCATTACTGAGTTCTGCGGCGATCGATTCATTGCTGCCGGGAAAATGCAGGTTATTACCTAACTGAAAGGTTTTACCATGGTCATCTGTATAAAATCCATGTGCATCATAATCCTCAAACTGCTTTTTGGGTTCTCCTGCAGAATGATTGGCTGAAACAAATATTCTTCCCCTGTATTTTCCTTTCTGAAACTGCATGGCATGACCGGGTGTATTGGCATAACTGCGCCAATCTTCCTGATAAGTATACGCCGGGTTTACTGCAGGTTGATTGGGCCGATGCACTTGTGCTGTAATATTAACCGCTTCACTCCAGGTAGTACCCCCATCAATAGAGGTCTTGTACCATACTTCCCGCAAGCCTTTCCCCTTGCGGACTTCCCCTTCATGGTTATTACCGGTGTTATAAAACAGAAACAACCTGCCCTGCGGGTAAGACGGGTCAGTAACATCCACCACCGGCGCCGGGTTTCCCGCCTGCAGTTGTTCATAATCCACGACAGTTTGTAAGGTGCCCCAGGTTTTTCCTTTATCACTGCTGCGCTTTAATACTATATTGATATCGCCAAAATCGCCGGCGCCATGTACACGGCCTTCGGCAAAGGCGAGAAGTTCTCCCGAAGGAAGAGAAACAATAGCCGGGATACGGTAACTCCGGTGGCCTTCTGTGCCGGAAGTAAATACAGTAACAGGTTTTACTTGTGCATGGATGTTTGCTGCCACAATGAGCAAGACTAACAGAATAATAAATTTAGCCCTGATAATCATTTACCTTAGGTTTAAGAAATGAAAGTTGTATGATCAATGCCAGCGCCACAATGGCCGCAAGCCATGCAAAATCTCTTCCCAGCTTTCCGGCATCCGTTGACTTCCCTAACAGATCCGTAATAAAAGCGCCGGCAAATACACCTACCATATTCATCAGCCCATAAGCAGTGGCCCTGTATTTTTTTGAAACAAACTGGCAAAGTATTGGCATATTGTTGGCATCAAACATGCCGAAGCCAAAGCCAAAGCAAAAGGCTGCGCCGATAACTGCCAACAGCGAATGGCCAAAGCCTATAAATAATAAAGCAGGAATAGTTAATCCTAAACCAATAGCACTGGTGTAAATTCTTCCCCTCAAATTTTTCTGCACCCAGCGGTCTGATAAAATACCACCGAAGATGACGCCGAGAAAGGAAGATGCAGCAATAGTAATGGTGGATAGCGGCCCGGCTTTTGCCATATCAATATTCAGGTTCTCTGCAAATAAAGTGGGCAGCCAGTTTTTAATTCCCCATCCCGGTAAGCTCGGAATGGCGAAGTAGAAAAGAATAATCCAAAAGGCAACATTGGTAAACAGCAAACCAAGGCCTTTCAACAGATTGGCACTTTTTTTTGTACCATTAATTTCATGAACAGCCTGAATTGATTCTGTTTTTTTATCTCTCAAAAAAAGAATTAAAACAACAGAATATACAATACCAATAATTCCGAAAGAATGAAATGCTGATTGCCAGGAAAAATTATGGGCAATGGTTGCGCCGAATCCGCCCAGTGCCTGGCCCATATATAAACCCGTCATGTGTATGCCTACGGCCAGCGACCTAGTTTTGGAATCATGAAATTCAGCAATCAGTGCTAAGCCTGCCGGAATGTATAAAGCTTCACTCACCCCCATTAAAGCCCTTAGCCAGTAAAGCTGGTCAAAGGTTTTTGCATAGCCCATTGAAAAAGTAACGGCCGACCACACAAATAAACTACCTACGATCAGCCATTTCTTGCTTACCCTGTCGGCAATCATTCCGGCGAAAGGGCTCATGCAACCATAAATCCAGAGAAATATGGCCATCAGTCTTCCGAAATTAGTGGCCGTTTGCAGCTCTGTAATATCGACCATCATTGATGGCTTCATCGTACTGAGCATTTGCCGGTCCATATAGTTCAGCAAGGCTACTACCCAAAGCAGCCCGACCACCATCCAGGAGTAATTTTTTGATTGTATCATTGAACCCGGCGTTTAATGGTAGCTATTAATACCTGGGGGGTACGTACGCCGGCTTTAACTTCTCCACCGGGTATGACCACTGATTTTTTCCACCAAAAAGCCGTTGTCGTAACAGGTACCGGATAGGGCATGAAGCCGGCTGAAAGGCATCTGCCTGAATTTATATTATAATAAAGGATTTCTTTACTAAAGCCCGGATGTGATTCAAGGAGCTGATTCTTTTGCCGGGTAAGCTCTTGTTTTTCCCTATCGTTGGTGGCTTTATTGATTGCGGCAATGCAGGTCTCCACCTTTGTAAAAGTTGTGCCACGGTCACCTCCAAAGAGGAATATTCCGGAGGTCCCGTAAGCGGCCCCCGTTCCGGCTGATAAGGCATAGGGCAGTACGGGCAATTCTTTCCATTGTTCCTGACCGGGGCTTAACTCATAAACAGTGTTATATAATTCACTAATGCCTGATGCAGTTTTATTTCTGCCCCCTATAAGATACAGTTTTAACACACCGGCTGATTCCAGCGTAACCAAAACTGCATGGGATACTGGTTGGGGCAACTGTGCCAGTTCCTTCCAGCCTGATACGGTATTATTGAGATCGATTGACCAACATTTACGGGAAACATTGTTACGGCCTTCGCCGCCTGCGATAAAAACAATGTTATTGTACGAAGCAGCTGCAGCATTGGTAACGGCATAAGGCAAGGCAGGCAATTTTTCCGTTACCACATTTTTAACTGCATCATTCCATTTCAACAAAAACACTTTATCAGACAGCCCCGTTTCATTTTCTCCTCCGGCATACAGCACCCCTTTGGGGGTAGAACAACAGGCTGCATATGCAATATTTTCAGCCAATGCAACATCCGTTTTGAGGGTGATAAGTTGACCCGCTTTTTTTTGGAACAAGTAAATATTATTATAATATTTTTTATGCCCTCCCTCCCACGGCATACTGTCCGGGAAATTGGCGCCACCTGCTACAACTATTATTTTTCCGTCAACACCCGCCACCGGACCTGCCACCCCCAACGATGCATTCTGCCCGGCCAGGGGCGGAATTTCTCCGGCCCTGTTCCAGTGAATTGCAGGAGTTTTCTTTTGTGCAAAATTATCTGCAACAGAAAGCATAGTAATGAGTATTAAAACAATATATCGGGTGTAATGCATTTTTATTCCACGGTTATCTTTGGCACATCAACAGGGGGCCTTTCCGGAACTACAGAACAAAAACCGTGAAATCCAATTTGCCCCGCATCGGTTTTGAACTGTTCCAATTCAGCCTCGCTCAAATTTTTAACCGGCAACCGGAATGTACCACAATCCAATCCCATGAGCCGCATAAAAGCTTTTCCGGTAGCGATACCTCCGTATTTTCCCAACAATCGGATCATGTCAATAGATTGTTGCTGGTACATGGCTGCCATTTCCAGTTTACCATTGTTAAATGCATCGATCAGCTTATAATAAAGCGGAGCTGCATAATTAAAGGTACTTCCGACTGCTCCTTTTGCTCCTATGGACAAAGCAGGCAACATATTTTCGTCCCTGCCCCAGAGCATGTCATATTTCCCATTTTCAAACCGGAGGCAGGAAAGAAAGTCCATGAAATCCTCGTGGGTATATTTAATACCGGCGAAATTCTTTATTCTTCCGTTAATGGCTTTCAGTAAATCAATCATGGGAAAACTGACTCCGGTCAAAACCGGAATATGGTAATAATAGAAAGGCATTTCTGGTACCACCGATGCAACTTCGGCACAACATTGTGCCAGCATTTCTACATTGGCCGGTTTAAAATAAAAAGGGGCCGTAAATGAAACTGCATCCAATCCGATAGCCCGGGCATGTAAAGCCAGTTCTTTGCAGTCGGCAATACTGGTACCACCTAACAAGGGCATTACAATAAAATCATTATCACTTTTAGTGCAATCAGCCCATGCTTCTGCCACAGCCATTTTTTCTTTGCAACTAAGTGAAACACCCTCACCGGTAGAACCACAGATAAAAGCGCCTTTTATATCATTACATTTCAGCAATTCATAGTACTTCGGGATCAGGCTAAGGTGTAAAGAACCATCCGGGTACATGGGAGTAAACGGCGCAGCAACAAGGCCGGATATATGCGGGGTTATCATCTCCTTGAATTTATACTTGAAAATAATCTATTAAATATTCTGAAAGTACCGGAGGCAAGAATACCTCCGGTGTTGATTGCTTATACTGCTATTAGAAAAAAAGTTAGTAGCCTGCAGTTTGCGTAAGTAAAGGATCCG
>DASUDW010000132.1:0-5122 GCA_036275415.1 Chitinophagaceae bacterium
AGATAACGGTTGGGAGAGAAATAGGTCTTAATGCTGCTGTCTTTAAAGTGCAATGCTGAAAAATTAATCCCGGCCTTCAAAGTAGGTTCTGTACGGAATAAATGATACAAAGAACCAAAAAACTGGAAACGTTGATTTTTATCCGTTAAAGCCGCTGTGCTTCCCTGAGAGTAAAAGCCTGTTTTACCGCTAAGCATTAAATGTGTTATATAACCTGCTGTGTGGCTTCGAATATTTTTCCCCAACAATTCTGCAGTAAAGTTTAGAATTTCTGTCTGATAATAAATACCAAACATACGACGGTCGTTGGGCTGATATTGTAAGGTTTGCTTCCCGGTGATCCCGGTAAAACTTTTGTTATTGACCGGCTTTATTACTTGCAAATGCAGGTTGGTTTCACCACTCCATGCCTTATTCCACCGCTCATTAATAGTAACATTAGCGAACTGTGCATTTATTTTTTCGTTTTGTGCTGATGATATCCGGGAAGTACCTGCACTCAGGCGGAAACGATACGTTCTCCCGTCCTGCTGTTGCCACCATACACTGTTTTCTATACGTATGTTTTTGGCAACATCTTTAAAATAACTAAACTCTGTTCCTGCATTTTGCTGTTGCGCTGCATTAATCTTTTGAGTAAAAACATTGTATTCGTTGGCAGAAAACAAACTGTCATTTTGCTTAATAACTACAGATGATCGTTTGATTTCCTTTTTGCCCAGCAACACTTCTGCAAATTCCTGCACATAGTATTTATTAGGGTAGCTTTTCACCAGGCTGTCATAAAAATTCAGCCCAGCATTGTAGTTGCCACTGGTAGTATAAAGTCTTGCCTTCAAAACCAGTTGCTGATCCTGGCTTAAAAGATCTTGTTGTGCATTTAAAAACACTGCTGCTTCTTTAGTTCTGATATTCCACAGCAAGGCATTAAAATAATTTACAATAGCCCCCGGGTTGGATTTATTTTCGGACCATGCCTCTTTCGCAAACTTCAGGGCATTAGCCGGCTGATGATCCATAAACAGGGCATATGATAAATTTATGGTTGCAATAGTCTGTTCAAAATTCAGCGGTAATAATCTTTTGTAAACAACCGCCGCTTCATCAAATCGTTTTGCCTGCAGCAGCAGATCTCCTTTGAATAAGAGTATAGGTGCGTCAGTTTTATTGCTCAGCAGAATAGAGTCCAGTTGCAGAATGGCTCCCTTATAATCTTCGTTCTTCCTCAGTTCAGTTGCCCTCTGGATAAAAACTTCCCTTTGCTCAGCACTTAAAGGTGTATTATTTACCTGTGATATGGAAATCAGCAGGCAATTTTGTAAAAAAAGAAAAAGGAATATTTTTTTCACGATGATGTTTAATTATGCCGGAAGAATGGCGGTTGCAACAAATTTGTCGAGCCCGGTTGTACTTACCCACCTTTCTACCTCGCTGCCCATGCGGTAAACAAATACCATTTTTCGATTGGCTGCTGCCAGGGTGTAATGGCTGTGTATAATTTCATTGATACCGGAAAGATCTGTCTCCTTAACATCCTTTGCATCTATATAGAATACAGGGAATTCAAATTTCAAGTAACGGGTCAGTTCATTGCGTAGAGAAACAGCTGTATAACTGTTTAATTCATTTTCACATTCAAGGCGCAGGCAATCTAAGGGTTCACCTGCCAGGGTAAATTGTGTACTGGTTACATTCATGATTTATTCTTTAAGATTTGGAATTGTTGAATAAGTATTGAACCGAGGATCCATGCATAAGTAAGACCACCCATACCGGCCATCACTATTCCCCAGAAACTATTGTGCTGTGGCCAGTAATTAATTCGTATAGAAAAAATAACTGCAAAAAGCATCAGCAGTAAAGGCCAGAAAAATCTATTCTTTAAAGGGAACCCGGCATGACTTTCAGCTACAGGCAATTGTGTGATAGTCCTGAACAGGAACAACATTCCTGCCAGACTGAAAATTACCTGCAGCAAATAAAAAACGGGGAACTGTTTACTGCCGATATGCACCATTGTTGATAGTGGGGGCACTATTTCTACAAACATTCCATCAGCATGGGTAAACCCATCCCATAAAATATGAGTAGCCACACCACAAAGGATCGAAAAAAAGACTTTTGCTTTATGGGCATCCGCATATTGTATCCAATTAAATCTCAGCAATGGCGTAAAGCGGTTTTTATAATATGCCGGTAGGTTAGCAACCAAGATGTTTTTCAATAGCCCATGAAACAGGTAACAAAATAACCAGGCCATGGGCACATCAAACAAAATAATACCATACCAGTGATGACCGATATTTTCAACTTCTTTCATTTGAAAAAAGAATTCAAAGTCGGGCACTATGCTTCCGGCAATCAAAGCAGTTAATGAAAACCGTTTTGATTTGGCCATGGGCAGTATAAGTGCAGGATGTGCAAGAGTGAAAGGCATCTATCCGGGTATTAATAAATTTTTTCAGCAAACACCTGTTGATGAGTCATCTGGCTGATTATGGCAGACACTTCTCTTTTATTGGCATTAGATTTCAGTAAATAATCAAATGAACCATACTTCATTGCATTTACTGCCACTCCCAGGTCTTCGTGAGCTGTACAAAAAACTACGCCTATACCAGGATAATAATCCTTGATTTTTTGCAGTACTTCGATTCCGTTCATGTCTTCCATCTGATAGTCAAGGAAAACCAGGTTTGGATTAAGGTGAAGGTTTTTGATGCAATCTGTACCATTTTCAAAAGTGATGATATTGGTATAGCCCAGGTCACTTAATATTTCAGTAAGCATGGCAGTCCAAAACGGATCATCGTCTACAATAAAGGTTCTTTTAATGTTTTGTTGTTTCATTTTAATTTGTTTGGCATGAGATTGTCCAACTCCGTGCCACCACTTAAAATGTTTATAATCAATAACATAAAAAAATATATCTCTTCAGGCAATCCTTTTTGTAGACCGATTTCCAAAATATAGAAAGGCTGATAATATTTCCAGAAATAATAGAAAAAGTGAAGTCTGCCCATTTTTGAAACGAAAAGGAACTAAAGGAAAATTTAAAGGGACTAAAAATGAATTTTTTCAGGGGTCAGTTCCGGTTTTCAAAACAGAATCCCTGCCTGCGTAACGCAGTCTGGCAGGGATTCTAATTGTAAGATTTTAGGAGAAAGTTGTAGTCCCGACAGGAATCGAACCTGTATCTAAAGTTTAGGAAACTTCTATTCTATCCATTGAACTACGGGACCGGGGCGGCAAAAATAATCAATCCATGCTTTCCAATCGATATTTTAGCAAGCCCTATCTTTGCAGCCCCTAATTTATTGGCATGAAATTCTACAATCTCTTAATAAAATACAGGCTTTGGATCGGTATTGTGCTGATTGCGCTGGGTATATATGTTAATTATGCCTCCTCTTTCTGGCCTGCCTTCCCCCTATATTTGATTGGAGTGATCCTGGTTGCAGGTCATTTCTTCTTTGGCCCTTTGCGCCTTATACAGGAGTACATGGAAAACGGTGATATGGAAGGTGCAGAGAAGGTATTGAATACCATTAAGTTTCCGGGACTGCTTTATAAGCCGATCCGTTCGGTTTACTATACGCTGAAAGGAAATATTGCCATGGTGAAGCAGGATTTTGATGGTGCTGAGAAAATGATGAAAAAAGGGCTTGACCTGGGTATGCCCATGAAAGAAGCCGAGGGCGCCAGCCTGCTGCAGATGGGAATGCTGGCCATGCAAAAAAATGACATGAAACAGGCCGAAAGTTATATCCGCTCCGCTATACGCAAGGGCTTACCGGATAAAGAAAACGAAGCGGCCGCTTACCTTCAGATGTGCAGCCTGATGATGAACAAAAGGGAATTCAGGGCGGCAAAAGATTTTTTCCGGAAGGCAAAGGCACTGAGGCCCACCACTCCCCAAATTGTTGACCAGATAAAGCAGATTGAAAAATATATTTCGAGGATACCAGGCTAACGCAGGTTAAAAGGTTTAAAAGTTTAAAGGTTGACAGGGACTCCGTCAACCTTTTTAATTTCGGGTGACTGAATGAAGTAACTTGGTACCAATAAATTGCTATATGAGAAAATTAATTTTGCTTTTAACACTGGTTATACTTTTTGCTAATGCATACAGCCAGAGAATAGGTTATAGAAGAATTGCTCTTATACCACAACCAGTGTCTTTAAAAAATGATGACAAGCAGTCGCCATTTATCCTACCGGCAACAATTAATATTATTATTCCGGGCAATGAAGAAGTAAAAAAAATTGCACAGCAATTAGCCATACAGATAGCAACACCAACCGGGTATAAAACAACTATTAAAGAAGGAAAAACATTACTGCCAAAATCAATACTCTTATCACTTACAGCTGATAATACGATTCCTGAAGAAGGATACAGGCTGAAAGTAACAGCAACAGGTATATCGCTAACTGCCAGAAAACCAGCCGGAATTTTTTATGGTGTACAAACAATACTTCAACTTTTGCCCTCAGCTATTGCGAGTAAAAATAAAATGGATTATAATGAATGGGAAATTCCCGCCGTCACTATTGAAGATCATCCCCGCTTCGGCTGGAGGGGGTTGATGCTCGATGTATCCCGGCATTTCTTCACCGTTGCACAGGTGAAGGATTACATCGACCAGATGGTGAAGTATAAATTCAACTTGTTGCACCTGCACCTAACCGATGACCAGGGCTGGCGGATTGAGATTAAAAGTCTGCCCAAACTAACCGAAGTAGGTGCATGGCGGGTAGAAAGAACAGGCACCTTCGGAACATTTCCCAAACCTCAGCCAGGTGAAAAAGCAACTTATGGCGGTTTCTACACCCATGAAGACATTAAGGAACTGGTAAAATATGCAGCAGAACGTTTTGTAAATATTTTGCCGGAAATAGATGTGCCCGGCCACAGCCTTGCAGCTCTTGCCTCCTACCCTGAATTATCCTGCACACCCGGCGAATATTATGTAAGTCCCGGCGACCGCTTTATGGTATGGCCCGGCGGGGGCCAGCATTTTTATGGCTTACTGGATAATACCATTTGCCCTGCTAAGGAAATAGCTTACGAGTATTTAGATAAAATATTTACTGAAGTAGCACAGCTCTTTCCCTTTCC
>DASUDW010000133.1:0-2949 GCA_036275415.1 Chitinophagaceae bacterium
ATTTGGTAATGCCTCCACCGGTTTTGGGGCTGCTACGGCAGTTGTTTATATCCTTATGGGTTTGCTGTATTTCTTCCCGCTGATGTTTTTGCTGCATTTTGCCAATAAAATGAAAACAGCTTTGGCTACCAATGATGCAGGCATGTTGTCTGAATCATTCAGAAACCTCAAGAAAACATTCCGTTACCTGGGTATCCTGATGATCATCGGCCTGGCATTCGTAGCACTGGCTATATTGCTGGGCGGGCTGGCAGCCCTTTCCACCTGATGGTAAAAGTATTTTTTTATATAAGGTTGCCCTTGCCGGCAACCTTTTTTATTTTGTAGAGAGATAGTTGTAATCCTTCAGCAACACATCAAGGAAATCAAAAGGGGACAGGCTGGTTTCAATTTTCAGGTGTGATTTTATTTTCCAGGCTGCAGATTCAGCCATTTCATAATCACCTTTTTTACGGGCTGTTTCCAGAATACTTTTAATGGCATTGATATCCTTGTCGCTTAGTTGCATTATTTGCGGGAAAGAGGGTACATAAGAATCGGCCACATCCCTGAAAACGGTGTCTTCAATATTGGCTTTTGTATGTGTTCTTATCAAAATAGTTTTCGCCAGCATATCACCAATGCGCTGGCCTTTTTTCGAAGAAACCACCAGTACAATATCAGTGACCAGGAAGCCGAGTGCTGCCAATACTACAAATGTCGTTTCTGCATCTTTGAACAGGTCGGGTGTGGTGGCCAGAATGATGAGGATGATGGCGATCCAGAGATCTGAAACACGAAGCAGCCATCTTATCAGGAACTGACTGATACTTGGCCTTCCGCCGTTTTCGTTGACTACCCGTATGCCCAGTATCTTTTTACCGATACTTTGTCCGTTCATGGTAATTTCCTGCAGGGGATGATAAATTAAAATAGGCAGGAAAAGTAACAAACCTACTGCCTGCATATTGTAACCGCTGTCCATATCGCCGGCACTGTTTCGGGCAATGCTCTGGTAAATCTCACCGGCAATTCGTAAATAGAAATATTCAATCACCACATCAATAAGTAAGGCCAGCATCCTTCGGTAAAACTCAGGTACTTCAAATTCGACATCGATATTAAAATTGGTTGGAACTTTTATGACCGCCATTGGCCCGGTGAATTTTGCAGACAAATTAATATTTTTTAGCTAATAAATATGGCAGGTGTTGTTTTTTGTCTTTTGAAAAGCACTATTTTACAAACTAATTTTACCCGGTTGAGAGAAGCCTTATTCATAAAGAAAAACAAGGACCGCTGGCTGCGCAACCAGCACATGCCATCCGATAACCCGGATGAGATGGCGGCAGATTTTACTCAACTGGTGGATGACCTTGCCTATGCCAAAACATTTTACCCGTCGAGTAAAGTCACCGGCTTTATCAATTCCCAGGCTTCCCGTATTTATCTCACCATCTACAAGAACAGGAAAGAAGAGTCCAACAGGCTGCTTACGTTCTGGAAATATGATCTGCCGTTAACTATCCGAAAGCATCACCGGGTGATCTTATTTTCTTTTGTTTTCTTTCTCATCTTTTTTGCCATCGGCTATTTTGTTTCGATGAAGGACGAAGGCATATCCCGCAGCATTTTCGGAGATGATTATGTGGACCATACCAAAGAGAATATTGCCAATGGCAACCCGTTTGGTATTTATGAGCATGGCAATCCTGTTCTCAGCTGGCTCAGCCTCATGATCCATAATATCCGTGTGTCATTCCTCATGTTCGTATCCGGTATTTTTTGCGGGGTACCCAGTTTGTACCTCGAAGCCAATAATGCGGTAATGCTGGGCACCTTCGACCAGTTCTTTACAGCCAGGGGCCTGGGTATCGATTTCTGGCTGGTTGTATTTGTTCACGGCACCCTGGAGATCACCGCACTTATTGTAGCGGCAGCAGCAGGCCTCGTATTGGGAAAAAGTTTTCTTTTCCCGGGTACCATACGCCGGATGGAGGCATTTAAACAGGGAGCCAAGGATGGCGTTAAGATCATGATTGGTCTGATGCCGGTATTTGGACTGGCTGCATTTTTTGAAGGTTTCATCACAAGGTTGTATAACGATATATCCTGGTTTACAACACTCATTTTTGCCTTATCGGTTTTCTTTGTTATTTGGTATTTCATCATTTATCCGGTAAGACTGACTAAAAAAATGGCCTTACAGGTACAGGAGGAGGATGTCTGATTGCTTACAATTACTGAATTACATATCATTCGTTTTGCCATACGGCTGTCATTGATCTGCCTTTGGCTCTTGCCTGTTTCATTGTTACAGGCACAGGTGGCAGAGGATACCACTATTATAGAAGAAGTGCAGCAGGAGCAGGTTATTGATGAAGAAACGGACAAAGAAGAACAGCAGGAATATTTTATTGAAAAAGATTACCAGGATGATACCTGGAAGCAATACAACAGGCGCAAGGTACCTGATAGTGTGGTGCGTCAGATGCAAAAGGATGATGATTTCTGGTACGCCAATACCATATTTGAAAAGAAGAAACCAAAGCCGGAATCTTCCTATTTACCCATTGGTCAGCGCACCTGGTTTAAAACACTGATCTGGCTTATAATAGTAGGCGGATTTGTAACTGTACTGATTTTGTTTCTGGCCAGCAGTGATGTGGGCCTGTTTCGCAAGAGACCGCAAAGCCTCAGCAAGCAGGAAGATGAGGACGAAATGCCGGAAGATATTTTTGCGATCAATTACCAGAAAGAGATTGATAAGGCAACAGCAAAGGGTGATTACCGGCTGGCCGTAAGGCTGATGTTCCTCCGTTTGCTGAAAATAATGGCTGAAAAGAATGTGATCCAATACAAACAGGATAAAACCAACCTCGATTACCTGTCACAGCTTTTTACGACATCTTACCATAAAGATTTTTTCCGAATTACCCGTCATTATGAATTTAGCTGGTATGGAAAGTT
>DASUDW010000134.1:0-4746 GCA_036275415.1 Chitinophagaceae bacterium
ACTAAAAGTCTGCGGATACTTTCTACACCAAAATAAACCACCAGCATGTTCAGTATCCAGAAAAAAAGAAAGCAGGCCATCGGCAATGCTTGCGGAAAAAGTGATGTGGTATTGACTTCTGCAAGTTCCGGCTTCCATGCCTTTAAAATGTGATACAATGCGTCACCGCCAATCCATGTTTGTATGCCAAACCAGCCACAGGCAACGATGGCCCGTAGTATGGCGGGTATATTGGCGCCTTTTGTGCCAAAGCTTGCCCTTGCAAAAACGGGGAAGGGGATGCCATATTTAGCACCGGCATGACCGTTCAGGATCATGGGTATTAATACAATTGTATTGCCGAGAAAAATAGTGAGGATGGCCTGCCACCAGTTCATGCCGCCACCGATCAGTGAACTGGCGAGCATATAAGTAGGAATACAGAGGCTCATGCTGATCCATAAGGCCGCATAGTTCCAGGTGCCCCATGTTCGTTTTTCCGGAGAAACAGGGGCAAGGTCTTCGTTGATCAAAGCCCCCCTGCCCCCCGCAAGGGGGTTCTCAGCCTCCGGTAATTTGGTATTTTCTTTAAGCATCGGCAATTAGTGCTTTAGAGTTCTTAAGCCCCTCCGGCGGAGGGGTTGGGGAGGCTGTTGTCTGCAATAGTGATTGCCTCACTTATAATTGCTAATCCCTCATCAATTTGTTCTTTGGTAACACAAAGCGGCGGGGCAATGAAAATATAACTCCATCGTACAAAGGTGTACATACCCAGGTCTTTGATCCTGGCTGCCACTTTATTCATCACGGCCATTTCATCGGGCTTTGCATTGAAAGGGGCCATGGGTTCTTTGGTCTTCCTGTTTTTCACCAGTTCAATACAACCTAATAAACCGGTATTCCTGAAATCACCGATGCTGGGATGTTTTTGCTTCAATAATTCCACCTGTTCATTTACATATTGCCCCATCGCCACACAGTTTTCAATCAATCCATCGTCTTCATAAATTTTCAATGTTTCCAGGGCAGCCGCACAACTGACCGGGTGGGCAGAGTAGGTGAGGCCGAGTGATAAAACCGTATCATCATATTTGGCGGCGATCTTATCACTTACCATAAGACAACCAAATGGCAGATAACCGCAGGTTAAACCTTTTGCCATGGCAATCATATCAGGAACGATACCATGGTTTTCAAAACCAAACCATTTGCCGGTACGGCCAAAACCACTCATGACTTCATCCATGATCAGAAGTATACCATGCTTGTTGCATATTTCTCTTACTGCTTTTAAATAACCAACAGGATATTTCAGACAACCGGATGAACCGGATTCGCCTTCGAGAAGGATGGCAGCGATATTGCCGGGACCTTCATAGGCGATCACTTTTTCCAATGATGCGACTGACTCTTTCAATAAATTTTCTTCGCCATATTCCCAGCGGTAGAGATAGGGCAGGTCAAAATGTACGAAGTTGGGAGCCTGCTGGCTGTCCATCGGAATTCTTCTCGGGTCACCGCTTGCACTCATCGCTCCGTAGGAGGCACCGTGATAGGATTGGTACCTTGTCAGTATTTTATGCTTTCCGGTATAAAGCCTGGCCAGTTTAATCCCGTTCTCAATAGAAGTAGCACCACAGAGTGTAAAGAATGCTTTGTTCAGATCACCCGGACAAATCTCAGCGAGTTTTTTTCCTAATTCACCACGAACTTTTGTTACGCAACTTGGCGTTACATAGGCGACCTCCTGCATTTGTTTTACCACGGCATCGGTGACCCGCTGGTTGCCATGACCAATATTTACATTCATCAGTCCCGAGGAGAAATCAATATAACGTTTGCCATCATAGTCGTAGAGATAAACGCCTTCGGCATGCTTAACGGCGATAGGGGCAATGCCTTTTTGTTTGCTCCAGCTGAACAGGGTATAATCAAGATTGTCCTGGATTATCTCCAGCGACTCAGAAATTGCTGTTGTTTGTGACATGGTGAATGATTATTATTTCAAAAATTTTTATGACATCCAGTTCACCCCCGCTTCGGGGTTCCACTTCGTAGTACTCTTCTTGAGTTTAGTCCAGAACTCAATCGAACTTTTGCCGGTAATATCACCTACGCCAAACTTACTTTCATTCCAGCCGCCGAAGGAGAAGGGCTCTCTTGGTACCGGTACGCCTACATTCACGCCGATCATACCGGCACTGGCACGGTCGATGATGTAGCGGGCCATGCCGCCGTTCTGGGTGAATACGGATGCGGCATTACCATAAGGATTGGCATTTTCAATCGCCAATGCTTCATCTACTGTTTTTGTCCGCATGATGGAAATAACAGGGCCAAAAATTTCTTCTTTGGCTACAGACATATCAGGATTTACATAATCTATTACTGTCGGCCCCACATACGTACCGTTCTCTTTTCCTTTCACTTTGGCATTGCGCCCATCCACTAAAATTTTGGCGCCTTGTTTTTCTGCTTCGGTGATATATCCTTCAATTCTTTCTTTGGATTCTTTGCTGATGACAGCACCGAGATTTTCACCGGGCACAATCTTTCTAGCTTCATCGCATATTTTGCTGATGATGTGATCTACATCGCCCACCGCTACCATGGCAGATGCTGCCATGCAACGCTGACCTGCACAGCCACTCATGCTGGCGGCTACATTCTGTGCCGTCATATCCGGTTTGGCATCCGGCAGCACCATCAAATGATTCTTTGCGCCACCGAGTGCCAAAGCCCTTTTATAGTTTTGAGTAGCCCGCTGGTAAACAATCTTTGCCACTTTGGTAGAGCCTACAAATGAAACGGCTTCAATACCCGGGTGATCACAGATGGCATTGACTATCTCGCTGTCACCATTAACAATATTCAGAACTCCATCCGGTAAACCGGCTTCTTTTAATAGTTGCGCCAGCCTTGCAGTACTCAACGGAACTTTTTCAGATGGTTTGATGATCATACAATTTCCCAATGCAATGGCATTGGGGATCGTCCAGTTGGGTACCATGGCCGGGAAATTGAAAGGTACAATGGAGGCCACTACTCCCAGTGGTACATGTTCTGTGCGGCATTCCACTCCTTTGCTTACTTCCAGTACCTCACCTGTTACCAATTGCGGCAATGAACAGGCAAATTCGGTGAGTTCAATACTTTTTTCTATTTCCGCTACCGCCTCACCATATGTTTTCCCATTTTCTTCCTGTACCCCTTCAGCCAGTTCTTTCAGGTTTTTTTCCAGCAGGTATTTATAGCGGAAGAAAACCTGCACCCTTTCTTTAACCGGCATCCGGCTCCAGGCCGGGAAGGCTGCTTTGGCAGCTTTCACCGCTTCGTCGAGATCTTTGGCAGTTGATAACGGAACAGTGGATAACAGTGTGCCGTCAAGCGGAGAGATAACAGGCAATGTTCTTTCTGAAGAGGCAGGTACAAATTGACCGCCGATATAATTCTGAACGGAAGGGTATTTCATGTGGTAATTTTTTACCACATAGAATCATAGACACATAGCCTGACACATAGTTTGATCTATGTGAATTTTCTATGTCCCTATTGTGCCTATGTGGTGCATTAATTTTTTTAGTTTTTTAAGCCACTTATAAATATACTTAATTTAACGAAGTTTGCAAGCTAAAGCACTCCATTTCAATGACTCCGGAAAGAAGAGATAAACTACTGAAGGTATTATCCAAGCGACAACCTGATCTTACTGTGGTGCTGGAAAATGTATTTGACCCGCACAATATATCGGCCGTGATGCGAACCTGTGATGCAGTGGGCATACAGGAAGTATTTATCCTGAATACCAAAATACCCCGGCATAAGAAATGGGGCGCCAAAAGTTCTTCCAGTGCTGCCAAATGGCTTACTGTTCACCAGTTTGAAAATGCCGGCGAATGTTTTTCATCACTAAGAAAACGTTATTCAAAAATTTTAACGACACACTTAAGCAGTGATGCTATAGGTTTACATGAAATAGACATGACTGAACCGATAGCACTGGTGTTTGGCAATGAACATAGCGGGGTAAGCGATGAAATCAGGGCTTTGGCTGACGGGAATTTTATTATTCCCCAGGTAGGCATTATTCAATCGCTGAACATCAGTGTGGCTTGTGCCGTTACGCTTTATGAAGCTTTCCGGCAAAAGAACCTTGCCGGTCATTACAACCGGGATAATATGGACCACGTCATGAAACAGGAATTATTGAAGGAGTGGGAAATACCCGCAACCCCTGAAGGGGAGTGATAAAACTTAAAGCATGAAAAAACTTTTCCCGGCAATATCATTTCTGCTTTTTTCACTTTGCAGTTTTAGTCAAAGTCTGAAGAGTGTTAAGATCACCGAACTGGAAAAGATCATTGCGGAAAGCAAAACACCATTAATAGTCAATTTCTGGGCCACCTGGTGCAAGCCCTGTATTGAGGAGATTCCTTATTTTATCGAAGAGACAAATAACCATCATAAAGACAGCCTGCAACTTTACTGGTTAGCCTTGACTTTAAGGAACAATATCCGGCAGCGATACTTAGTATGGCGGAGAAAAGAAAGTTTACTGCACCAATAGTATGGCTGGATGAAACCAATGCGGATTATTTCTGCCCCAAAATAGATCCCAAATGGTCAGGAGCAATTCCGGCAACGCTGTTTATCAATAACAAAACAGGTTACCGGAATTTCATGGAAGCGCAGCTCACTCAAGAGGAACTGAAAAAAGAAATCATGGCTATACTCCGGATAAATTAAGCGGCTTCTTCCGACTCCATA
>DASUDW010000135.1:0-9042 GCA_036275415.1 Chitinophagaceae bacterium
GCATTCAGGGCCAGCAGGGCAATTACCGGCCAGAACACTTTAAACATCGTTTTCATAAACTAGTTTTTAAATGTTGGCCTGATAATGAAGTAATATACGCTTTGTGTATTGCTATTATCAAGTCTGAATAATATCTCCTGATGGATTTGCCGTAGTGAAGAGGTTTTACGGTAAGCGCCGGGCCGCAATCCCCGGACCGGTGTAAGGCTACTTATTCATAGGTTTCGTTTGTACCTGTAAGTTACGACCGGTGCCGGGCGGTTTCCAAAAAAACGAGGCTTTTAACCGGTCATGTTTATGACATTTTTTATGTCTTTAAACATACATCAGGTCAATATTTTCGGCAATAACATATGAAGGGAGAAAGATTGTCAGAAAATTGCCATGTTTCAGAAAGGAAAAAGGATTTCATAACCTTTTACGAATGAAGTTCCGGCCGCTCCACATTCTTTTTACAGCCACTGCTGTCCGGGACACAACAATCATAACTTTAAACGCAGATGCGAACTGAATAAAAAACGGGGTTGTCTTTTTTATTGATGCCTGATTTGATAAATCATACGTCAGGCTGAATAAAATCATTGATGACAACCACTCTGTAATGCAACTTCACATAAAATATATTTATATGAAACGCCTTGCAGCAGGACTGTTGTTGCTGGCAGTCCTTCCGTTTAATTCTTTCTCCCAGCAAGAATACAAAGGCAGTGTATCGCTCATCCCCAAAGGCCCTGACTTTAACGCTGCTTATTATACCAATAAATTAAGCATGAAAGTAGATGCCGGAGGCACGGCTGTACTAACGGCAAATCTGCGATTTGGTCCAAGGTCAGAGCCCGGTGATTACATAGCCTTTACCGGAAGCATATCAGGAACCCTGCAGGAGGGTGAATTAAGTCTCAGCGGTTCATTGAACCAGGCTATGCAGGATGGAAAACGGTTTGTGGAAGAGGCGGTAACCACAAGAGTTACCGGTCAGCAAGAAGGAGATAAAATTACCGGCACTTTCTATATGCGTTATGACGGAAAAGAGGAATCCACCATGACCTTTACGCTGAATCCGGGAGAGGTTGCGCCGGAGTTATTGTTTCCGTTAGGCAGTAGTCCGAAAATATTCGACAGGGGCTGGCTCTTTGGAGCATCCTTTAAGATCACCGGAAAGGATAATGAAGAAGTTGACCTCACGGATAAGATCGAGTGGAGCGGTACCGCCAGCTTTGAGCCCGACAAAGGTTCCAGCAGCCGCCCTGTTTTTAATACTATCGGTGAAAACAAAATAATCCTGACTGCCGAGTACGAAGGAAAGAAATACAGTAAAGAATATAAAGTAACCACAGTATCATCAAGCTTGTATGCCCATATCGGCAGTATGGCCTTTTGCCCCGCCGACGCAGACGGATGTCCTGCCTGCCCACACCCGGTAACAGGCCCTGTAATTACAGGCAATGGCAATGTGCTTATTGATGGTATGCCGGTCGCCTGCGAAGGCGACAGGGGAGTACATGCCGGATGTTGCGGAAGCAACAATTTTGTAATCACCGGTGGCGATCCTGAGGTAATTATTAATGGAAAAAAAGCTGCCAAGATTGGCAGCGCCACACAGCACTGTGGTGGTAACGGGCACATTGTTTCAACCGGCGGTGGAGTAAATACAAGAGATTCATATATGGCCTTGTCAGACGATATCAGCATTACCAAAAACGGGCAGAAACTGCCAAAGAAAGGAAAACCCCAGGCCGGCACTACTATTAAGACAGGACCTAAAGGGCTGTTGGTAATGAGCCCTGACCAAAATACGGTGATGATGATTATGCCAAATACAGGGGCTGTTATTGCCGGAGCAGGCGGAAATGATCTCGTAATAGAAGTAATAGAAGGCGCCTTGTTTGTAAATGGGGAAAAAACAGACAATAATAAAAACCTGGTAATTGAAACCCTGACTGAAAAGCTGGTAAAAAAAGGCACCCGTTTCCTTTTCTCTTATAGCAAAGACAGCAGCCGGCTGATCGTATATGAAGGAGAAGTGGAAGTAACGCTGAAGAAGGAGAACCGCACAGTACTTGTTCCTGCGGGAAAAGTATATTTCAATAATTTCAAAAACCCTTACACTGTTGCAGATACTTTACAATTTCAATCAGCCAGTGAGCTGATGAAGATTCCGAAAGACAGTGCATATTGGCAACTGCCAAAAGATGAGGCAATAACAAAAGAGGCAACCAGTAATCAGACTACCGGCTTTTTAGAAATGATAAAAAAATACTGGTATTTCGCTGCAGGTGGCCTTGTACTTATTTTACTGATGGTTTACCTGGGCAAACGTAAAAAGGCCTGACAAGAAGTTGTAATTTCAGAAAATGAAAGTATGGCCGTTATTGATGTTTTTGATTTCCGCCTGCGGATCGGGGTATACGTTTTCTCATTCCGGCGAGTACAAAACCGGGCATGTCAGCCGTTTTGTGTACTCTCTTCCTTTTGAAACCGGTAAAAAGGTTTTTTTAGTACAGGGATATGAAAGTATGTTCAGCCATAAAGGAAATAAGGCGCTTGATTTTAAAGTAAAGACAGGCACCAAAATCTGTGCTGCGAGGAGCGGAGTGGTAATTGCCGCCAGGGGCAATTCCGACAAAAGAGGGCTGAAACCAGAAAACCTGGCCGATGGTAATTACATTTTTATTCAGCATGAAGATGGTTCTATTGCCCAGTATTGGCATTTTAAAAAAGACGGTGTGCTGGTACAACAAGGCGACAATATCACCAACGGTCAATTGATCGGCTATAGCGGTAATACCGGCTATTCTGCTTTTCCGCATTTGCATTTTGAAGTAAGGGGGCCCGATAGTAAGGGCAACTACTCCGACCTGCCAACCCGTTTCTATACACAAGAGGGAATTATCTACCTGCGTCCGGGAAAATTTTACCGTACTTTCCGTTAATCCTAAAGTCATTGGCCGGTTGTTTATTTAGTACTAATTTGTAGTTCTTAATCTGATCATATGGTAGTCATTATTATTATAGCCGGGTTTATCGCTTCTTTATTGATCGGGGCTTACCTGATGCCGAAAACTTATAACGTTGAGAAATCGGTTATCATCATCAAACCTGCTGATGCAGTAAAAAAATATGTGGCCGACCTAAACCACTACAGTAAATGGAACCCCTGGCAGCAAAGTGACCCAACGGCCACCAACAATATTACCGGCAGCGCCGGTTCAGCAGGACACAAATATGCCTGGGAAGGAAAAAAAGTAGGAGTGGGCAGCCTTACCCTTATCAGCAGCGATGAAAAACACATTCATTTTGACCTGGAGTTTATAAAACCCTGGAAGAGCAAAGCAAAAGACAACTGGTTGTTTGAGGCATGGGGCGATGGCAACGAAACAAAAGTAACCTGGCAAAACAGCGGTGAACTGCCCTGGCCTGTTGCCCGGCTTATGGGACCAATGATCAACAAAAACCTGAACCATCAATTTGCAACCGGCCTTGCCAACCTGAAGAAAATGGTAGAAGCGGGTTAATGCATCTGTTTACAAAAAAATTTAAAAGCCGGAACGTTTAGTACGTTCCGGCTTTTTTTCATGGCTTTACTGTTCTTATTCAGGCCGCTTTTGCTGAATTTTTTCCAATAGCTGTCATCAGTTCAAAATATTCATTGGGAGAAACCGAAGCTTGCAATACTGCCACCACTCTATCAAAAACCGGTGCAGGCATCATCATTTTCATTCCGGTAAACATTTCCAGGTTTTCGGTCCTTGTTTGTGCAGGGAAAATATGTTTGCCCCAAACCAGGTAGATATCCAACGGAATGCTCTTAATAATTTCTGTTCTCATTGCCATGAGTTCTTGCTGGCTGAAATATTTCCATAATAATTCCTGCGTGGTAGTTTCTTCATGTATGATATGTTCCAGGTACTGGCCGTGAAAAGAAGTAAAGGCAAGGTAAAACTGAAAACCTTCTTCGGGATCCTGCGTTCCATCGAAACTGTTGAGCCATTGCTCCAGCTCCGCCTGTACTTTTTCCAGTTGTTCATGCTCCTCTGTATTTTCTTCTGACGACCCGGGTGCTTTTGCTTCCAGTTGTGCCAATATAATGGCTTCTTCAATCTGGGCATGTTCGGTTAATAGCATAAACATTTCATTGCCCGTACTTATCAATACCTGTAGTTCACTTTCATTACCATAATCCGTTTTACCGGCCAGCAGTGAAAACTCGGCCATCAGCTTGCGCAGTGCTTTATGCGGTGTGCTGAAAATTTTAATCTTGTTCATAGTTGGTTGTATTTAAGGTTTATCTGGTTTAGTATCATTGTAGGCCATTTGAGGCGCCGGTACCAGGTTGTTCACCGGTTTGGTAGATTTCAGGTAAGTGAAAATTGCTTCCACATCTGCATTGCTCAGATTCCTGTAATTTTCCCAGGGCATAGGCGGCAATAAATCCCGGCTGTTCTCCATTCCTTTCCATTTTCCTTTTGTTAGAGCAGTTTTGAATTGCTCTAATGTCCAGTTACCAATGCCCGTTTCATCGGAGGTAATGTTGGCAGCATACGAAGTTCCCATCGGGCTTATCATGGCCGTACCCTCGGCATAGAATAAGGCCCACCCGTTCTTTAATGCATCGGTATTGGCAGGCGGTAACTGTACATCTGCCCGGTGACCGGATAATAAACGGCCGGTGTCCGGTGCAGGTCCGGTTGGTGTCATTACTTTTGGCGTATGACAATCGTTGCAACCCATAGCTGTCACCAGGTAATTTCCCCGTTTTATCAAAGAATCTTTGGTGATACGCTGGCCATCAGCTGTTGTATTATGCCCGCAGGCCATCAACAAACCAGCAACCGCTGCAGCTGCTGTTGCCATTACCGGTAATACATACTTTCTTTTCATAAATAAGGTTTTTGGTTTAACGGACACAAAGCTATTATCGTTACAATAGCAGCCCGTCACATCTTTATGTGGTAGTGATGAGTGGCCATCAGCAGGGAAGTGCGGCTGATAGCGTTAAGACTTGTTAACGGAAAAGCGTATTTCAGTAAAAGAGGGAGATGTTCATTATTTGCTGAGTGGTTTCAGGTCGTAGATACTCCTGATATCACTAAAAACCTTTTCCATATTCAGGCGAAGGTCTTTCAAAGCCCCGGTCCTGACATCGAAGACCCAGCCATGCACAATGGGAAAGCCGGATTTATACCAGGCCCTTTGTACATGATCTGTCTTAATAATATTAATGCATTGTTCCTGCACATTCAGTTCTACCAGCCGGTCAAACTTCAGATGCTCATCGGCTATAGCATTCAGTTCTTCTTTATGCAGGCGATAAACATCCCGCAATGTTTGCAACCAGCTGTTGAGTTGTCCCATGTCACTTGGATACATAGCAGCCCTTATTCCCCCGCATTCATAATGGCCGCAAACGATGATATGCTTCACTTTAAGAACTTCCACAGCAAACTGTATGACAGCGTTGATATTATTATCCGTAGCAATAACCAGGTTGGCCACATTACGGTGTATAAATACCTGGCCCGGTTGCAAACCCATCAGGTCTTCTGCTGTTACCCTGCTATCGCTACAGCCGATGTAGAGATATTCAGGATGCTGGCCTTCTGCCAGTTTGCTGAAATAAGCGGGGTCAGCTTTTAGTTTTTCAGCCACCCACTTTTGATTGTTCTCAAAAATCTGCGTAAAGGTCATAACCCGCTATTTGCAATAAACTTACTGCAAAAATCCCTGTTGCGGCTTCATTTTCTCCGGCAGGGTTTCATTGCCCAGCATTTCTTTCAGGTCTCTTTCAATCGTATTGCAGATGGCTGTCATCGGTATATCGGTAACATTGTTGGCAAACGGTTCTTCATTGACTTCGCCCACTTTGCCCATTACAGCAAATACAAAGGAGATCAATATGCTTACGGGTATCATCAGGGCCGGTATTTCCATACGGTTGAAATCGCCGATCAATGAAAACGGTAATATAATCATGAATACCAGCAGGAACAATTTGGTGAAGAAGTGATACTGTCGCAGGAGCGGTGTGTTCTTGATGCGTTCGCAACCACCCTGGAAATTATTGAAACCGGCCAGTGTAGGTTCCAGGCTGATGTTATCAAATGCGCCCAGCAGTTCTGCTTTCATGGCCTCTTTGATGCGTTTGCCCTGGATGAGCAACAGGTAATTGGCGGGGTTTTGTTTTTGAGTGATGGTTTGAAATTCTTCAGCGGAAAGAAGATGCTGGTAGTCCTGCGTTGATTGTTGCTGACGCAACTGTAGGCGTAACGCATGGGCAAAAGCAATTTGCCGGTGAATCATTTCCCTTTTGTATGCCGCCACTTGTTCTTCCGTTGCTTTTCCGGTTTGCACAGCGTTATCTGCATTGGCAATGATCTGGCGGGCAAAGATGCGGCTGTTGTTGGTAATACTTCCCCATAAAGTCCGAGCCTCCCACCAGCGGCTGTAGGAGTTGTTGTTTCTGAAAGCAAGGAAGATGGCCAGTGCACTCCCGAGAATGGCTGCTACCGAAAACGGCAGGCTGAATGTTTCCAGGTGCCTGAAATGATACAGAAAGTAAACGGCTGCTGAAAGAAATACAGAAAGCAACAACTCTGTTTTCATGTAGCGGGCCACTGCCAGCGGGTTGAATACCTTTTTCAATATCATAGCAAATGATTTAGCGCTTCAACAGTTTGAATGCGATTTCACGGCCCAGGCCCTGCATCATGGCGAGGTTGATCCAGAAGAAAGCAAATTGTTCCATGAGCTGAAAGCGGTCGTTGCCGCCCACATTGTAACACTCGGCAAAGCCGGCATCTTTGGCCAGTTGAATCGCTGCTTCTTTTCCTTTCACACTATCGCCAGCCACAAACGCATCAATGGCCGTACCATCATAAATCGTATTGGCCATGTTGTTGAAGCCGGTGGTGTTAAAACATTTCACCACATCACGGGTTTGTGTATGAGCAAGAATGGCATCACTCGTATTACTGAAACCCTGTGGCCCCCGGCCCATTACAATATTCATCGCATCAATGATGATCTTTCCTGTGGTATCACCCAGGGATTGGGCCACTTCAACTGCTGCTGTTGCAGGTGTTGCAATGAGAATAATGTCAGCTTTTTGCACCGCCTCTTTAATGGAATGAACGGAGGTGTTGGGGTTGCTTAATAGTTCCTTTCCTTTGAAATTCGCTGTATCGTTGACTCCCAGAAAAAGCTGATGCCCTTTTTGTGCCCATTGGGTGGCTAAGGCACCGCCTACATTTCCGGTGCCGATGATGGCAATATTCATAATGTTTGTTTTTAATAATGATAACAAAGGTTCCAATTAAAAATCATAACGCAGAAAAACTCCTGTATTATTTGTTTTGGTAAGGCTGCCGTTACCGTATTGATTGAAATCCATCATCAGCCCTCCGGCCCATGCATGGTGCTTTGCACCCAAACGAATACGTTGCGTAAGATTCCATATTTCAGTTGACGGAGTATAAACAGGAAACAATTCCAGTTGCCCGAAACCTTTCCACCGTTCGCTAATCTTTGGCTGATAACGGAACATTCCAAACAAATCAATGTTTCCTTTTTTCTTAAGATCAGCCACCAGCCACCCAAAGAACAGGAAGCTGTTTTTTGCTTTATAAAACTGAACGCCGGCTTTGGGAGTGAATCCTGCGTTGAGAAAAGAGGCTACTGTTACAATGCCCAGCCCGTTTTTGAAATTATAGGATACCGCATTTGTTGAACCAAACAAGGCCGGGGAATTTTTATAATCCACGCTGGCCCTGTTGCGGCTGAAAAACAAGAATGGTATCCGCTCCTCTTTTTTGTTTTTAATGTTTTTAAACCACATAATATCTACGCCGGTCCGTTGATGACCGGCGTAGTATTCCACCGTTTGTGCTGTCAATGCCTTGCTAATAAAAAGAACTGCAATGACAAGGATTCCAGTTTGAAATGTGTATGTGTGTTTTACTTTCAACAACGGGAAGCTTACTGTTCGTTGGATAAGAGTCCGATCTTATTTCCTTCACTGTCGATGATAATGGCAGCAAAACCAAACTTGCCCAGGTTGATTTCCTGCACTACTACTTTGCCACCAGCCTGTTCCACTTTACTAACGGCTTCGCTCAGCTTACCAAAAGCATTCAGGTACAGTATGCTTCCTGCTGTAGTGGGTTGCAGATCGGGGCGCACCACAATGGAACCACCCACTGCTTCTCCGGTGTTAAAAGGAACATTGAACAGGATCAACGCACCGTTTCCAAACGTACCCTTACGAACATTCCCGTGCAAGACCGTATTGTAAAATGCAAAAGCCCTGTCTAAATCCAAAGCAGGAATTTCGAACCAATTAATAGCGTTCATATACTTATTTATGTAAAGCGTCCACCACCAGTTGTGCTGCAGCCGCACCGCTGTTCTGTTGCTGGCCTGTGATCAAATTACCATCGGCAATGGCATAAGAAGAGAAAGGTGCCGCCACCTTAAACGTGGTGCCTTCAAGTTTCTTTGCTTCTGTTTCAATGCGGTAAGGCTGAATTTTCATTCCCACGGCCTGGTCGGCAAATTCTTCTTCCGCATCGGCAAAGCCAGTCCATGTCTTTCCCTTTACCAGCAATTCACCGTTGGATGTTTTTGCTTCCAGCAATAAAGTGGTACTGTGGCAAACGGCCGCACTGGGTTTGCCTGCTTCATAAAACGCTGCAAATAATTTCTCGAGTTCTTTATTTCCACGGAAAGTGTACATCGGGCCTTGTCCGCCTACGAGGAAAATGGCCACATAATCAGCCACGTTTACATCAGTAAGTTTTTTGGTGTTGGCCAGCAAATCATTGAACCACTGCTGCTGCATATAGCCCAGTGAAATCACATCATGGGCCGAGTATCCGCTGGCATCAGTAGGATTACTGTACCCATCCATTTGCAGGGCGCCGCCTTCGGTGCTCACCAGTTCCACTTCGTAGCCTGCCTCCTGGAACACATGTAAGGGGTGTGTGAGTTCGGCTGCCCAGAATCCGATCGGCCAACCCGTTTGCTGGCTTACAGACGGAGAACTGG
>DASUDW010000136.1:0-3716 GCA_036275415.1 Chitinophagaceae bacterium
TCATTGTGGCGTTTTGGAGGGGCTCGTCCGGGAAGGTATTTAGCCAGTATAATTGCTCTCTCAAATCACCGCCTTTCTAATCCTTACCAATTGCTCCAGTAAGTTTTCGAGCAGGTCGAGTTTCAACATGTTGGCTCCGTCACTTTTGGCAACCGAAGGGTTGGGATGTGTTTCAATAAACAATCCGTCTGCACCGGCTGCTATGGCAGCTTTGGCTATGGTGCCAATGAGCTGGGGGTTGCCCCCGGTAACACCACTTGTTTGGTTAGGTTGTTGTAATGAATGGGTAACATCCATTACCACCGGCACGCCGTGTGCCTGCATGGCGGGTATATTGCGGTAGTCCACTACCAGGTCCTGGTAGCCGAAAGTGGTGCCCCTTTCTGTCAGCATTACTTTATCGTTGCCCGCATTTTTTATTTTCTCTACGGCAAATTGCATGGCTTCACCGCTTACGAACTGTCCTTTTTTTACATTGATGATCTTGCCGGTTTTGGCAGCGGCTACCAGCAAATCGGTCTGGCGGCAGAGAAAGGCGGGTATCTGCAGGATGTCCACAAAATCAGCGGCCATAGCTGCCTCTTCGGGAGAATGAATATCGGTAACAACAGGAAGTTTAAATTTATCCGCAGTGCGTTTCAGCATTTGCAGGGCCACTTCATCACCCAGGCCGGTAAATGAGGAAGCACTGGTGCGGTTGGCCTTGCGGTAAGAGGATTTGAATACATAGGGGATGCCGAGCTTTTGGCAGCTGCCTGCTACTTTTTCGGCTACTTCCATAATCAGTTCTTCACTTTCTACCACACAGGGGCCTGCCAGCAAAAAGAAATTTTGTTCGTCGTATGGCTGTCCGGCAAAAAGGTCTTTCAGAAATTTTTCCATCCTGCAAAAATAGAAGTAAGATTTGGCTTTCAGCCCTGAAAAATCAGGAATAAGAATTTAGCCACTGAAACACTGAAGCACTGATAATATTAATTTAAATGAAAAGCCACTGAGAGACTGAAGCACTGAAAATTTGAATTTACATGGAAAGCCAAAAAGGCACTGAAGCAATGAAAATATTAGTTTTATTAGTAAGGTACAGAGGTACAGAAACACTGAAATAAGCCAGGTAATACAATTCTGTGTTTCAGTGGCCAAGAAACATTCAAACTGTTTCGCAAGTAATTTGGAATTTGCATTTTGTAGCTTGACATTTGCTTATTATTTGCTTGCTATGGTAAAAGATAAAATACTCGTCATCGGGGCCTGCGGCCAGATAGGAGTGGAACTTACACTGGCCCTCCGAAAAATTTATGGAAACAACAATGTGATTGCCTCCGACCTGCGGGAACAAAACCCCCTGCTGGAAGGCACCGGCCCTTATGTTAGTATGGATGTGATGAACAAGGAAATGCTGCATGTGCAGGTGATTCGCCAGGGTATTACACAGATATACCTGCTGGCGGCCATCCTGTCAGCGACCGGCGAAAAGAATCCCGGTCTTGCCTGGAACCTGAATATGCAGGGACTGCTGAATGTGTTGGATATTGCTAGGGAAGAAAAACTGGCCAAAGTGTACTGGCCTTCTTCGATTGCCGTATTCGGCCCCACATCTCCGAGGCAAAACTGCCCGCAGCAAACCGTTATTGAACCCACAACGGTATATGGCATCAGCAAATATGCCGGGGAGTTCTGGTGCAATTATTTTCATCAACGCTTTGGTGTGGATGTACGAAGCCTTCGTTATCCGGGGCTGATCTCTTATAAATCGGCGCCCGGCGGCGGCACCACTGATTATGCCGTAGAAATTTTTCATGAAGCACTCGAAGAAAAGAAGTATGAGTGTTTCCTTACAGAAGATACGTACCTGCCCATGATGTACATGCCGGATGCCATCCGGGCCACCATCGAACTGATGGAAGCGCCGGCCGATAAAATTTCTGTCCGCACTTCTTATAATCTTTCGGGCATGAGCTTTTCTCCCAGGGAGATTGCTGCCGAAATAACAAAACACATTCCGGAGTTTACCATCAACTATAAACCCGATTACCGGCAGGCTATTGCCAACAGCTGGCCGCAAAGCATAGACGATTCAGTGGCACGCAATGACTGGGGCTGGAAGGAAGAATATGACCTGGCTGCGATGACGAAGGATATGCTGGAGAATTTGGGGAAGGGGTAAGGGAAAGCGGGTAATGGATAATTGGATAAAGGATAATTGATAGTGGGGAGTCAGTAGTCAGTAGTAGCGAGTCAATAGTTGATAGTGAGTTCTTGCTTCGACCCTTCGGTTCCTCTGGGTAAAACTGAGCTCAGCATGACAGGTTCAGCGTGACAGCCAATACTAGTCAACGATTCCGTTCTTTACGGCAAACATAACGAGGCCGGCTGTGTTGCGTACACCGATTTTTTCAATCAGCCTTTGTCGAATACCTTCTACGGAGCGGGGGCTTAAGAATATTTCTTTGGCAATTTCTGCTGCAGTTTTCTCTTCACAGATCATCTTCAGTACTTCCTGTTCCCTTTCTGTAAGGTCAATATTCTGGTTGAAAGATGGTTTGAGGTTATTCTTTAATACCAGTTTTTTCAGCAGGGCCTTATTCACCAGGTCGTTGAAGTAATAGCCGTTTTCATGCACAGCATAAATGGAGCGGCGGATTTCATCCGGTTCCGCATTTTTCAACAGGTAACCGTTGGCGCCGTTTTCCATCAGGTGTATGATGAACTTATCATCTTCATACATACTAACCACCAGTACTTTCATACCCGGGAATTTTTTCCGTACTTCCTTCGTTGCTTCCATTCCATCCATGATGGGCATCTTCAGGTCCATCAGGATTACATCAGGTTTGGCAGATTCAAGGCCTTTCAGCAGGTCTTCGCCGTTGTCGGCTTCCAGTATCACTTCCATCGTATCATCAGCAGAGAAACCCACTTTCAGTCCTTCCCTGAATATTTTGTAATCATCTGCTATGGCTATTTTAATCTTGTTCATGGTGTTGTTTCAATTTTACCGGTACATGTATATTGATTCGGTACCCTTCCTCTCCTTTACTGAAAAGGATTTTTCCTTTCAGCAATATAATCCTGTTCAGGATATTTTTCAAGCCCAGTCCTTCCTTGCGGAAGCGTAGCTCTTCAAATTGCGCCTGTGTTAAACCATCACCGTTGTGAAAGAGTACCAGGTTCAGCTCATTATTTTCCAGTGTTGAACTGATGATCATTTCCGTGGCATGAGCATATTTGATGATGTTATTGATCAGTTCCTGTATGATGCGGTACAGGCTGATATCATTTTCGGCATTTTCTGTCTGGTAATCATCATCCAGCGCCGTGGTGGCCTGCAGCAGGGTGCCCTGGGAAACTTTTTTTACAAAATGCCGGATGGCTTCGTTCAATCCAAATTCTTTCAGGATATTGGAATGCAGGTTGTGCGAGATGCCCCTTACTTTCTGGATCACTTCGTTCAGCAGTTCACGGCCTTTTTCATGCAGTTTCTGGTCTTTCTCATCCAGCACCGCCGATTTGATGCCCAGCAGGTGCAGCTTGGCAGAAGAAAGAATGGCGCCCACTTCATCATGCAGGGTTTCGGCAATGCGGTGCCTTTCCAGTTCTTCACTTCTTACAGCCGCTTCTATCAACTGGTTTTGCTGCTGTTCCCGCAGTTGTTCAACGGCTCTTCTGTGCTGGTCTTTCTTTCGCTGGTTGTAAATAACGGCCAGCAAAATACTAAC
>DASUDW010000137.1:0-6632 GCA_036275415.1 Chitinophagaceae bacterium
CTGCCGCCTTTATATACTTTTGTTTTGTCGCTGATTAAAGTGGTAGCTCCGTAGCCGTAAGATGACTGAGAAAGTGAGTCACCATCCAGGTAGTTGATCACATCACCTCTTTGATAGTTTCTCCTGCTTTTTGCCTCAGCGTCAGTAACAGTTACCATTTTCACACGGCCGGTACTATCTTTTTCGTAGCGGGTAGCAGGATCCAGTGTACTGGAATCAGCCACGTATAATTTCTTAAATACGTTACCACGGAAAGGAGCCGGCATATCATCAAAATCAAGTGTAGATAAAGGACGATAGGTATCTTCCACCCACTCACTCACATTACCTGCCATGTTGTATAAGCCAAACCCATTGGGGTAGAAAGATTTTACAGGTGCTGTATAAAAGGCCCGGTCGTTCAAACCACCGGCCACACCGGCGTTATCACCAGAGCCTCTTTTAAAATTGGCGAGAAATACACCCTGCCAGCTTCCGCGGCGGGTATCACGAAGACCATTTACATTCTGAGCCCAGGGATAGAGTTGTTTGTTTTGCGCCAATTCTTCACCTCTCTTGCCTTCTTTTACGCTGGGGCGGGGGTTTTGATTGATAAGGCCATAGGCGGCATATTCCCACTCAGCTTCGAAAGGAAGGCGATAATCGGGTAAAAGTTTTCCTGATTCCATGGTAGGGGCCATGGCTGGCTGACCTTTCTTAGATTTCAGGTTTTTACCGGGAGGTGCAGTATATAAACCCAGTAAATAGGATTTAGTAGTAAAGTTATTGTCGCCCTGCTGAGCGCCGGGTTTCATATTTGCTTTATTAATGTAGCCATCTTTTACAAGGGTACCTTCATTCACCCTGTCACTTCTCCAAAGACAGAAATCTTTTGCCTGCTGCCAGGTAACACCCACCACCGGATAATCATTAAAGCCGGGATGGCGGAAATAAAATTCAACCAGGGGTTCATTGTAGCTCAACTCGCTTCTCCAGCAAAGTGTATCGGGCAATGCCCCTTCCAGAATCTTGGCATTGGCGGGGTCTGAAGGATCAAAAACTTTATATAGCCAGTGCAGGTATTCACGGTAGTGAACATTTGCTACCTCCGTACGGTCAATATAAAAAGAAGGTACAGATACACGGCGGGGAATATTGTTCCAGTCGCCCATTACATCTTCTTCCGTTTGTCCCATGGTGAAAGTACCACCCTGAACAAACACCAGACCGGGGCCTAAGCCCTGTTCTTTGGCTTTAGACACCTGGAAACCGCCCTGATTTTTATCATTGTAATTCCAGCCGGTTACATCAGATTTGTCGTACTTCTTGCCAAAAAGGCCTTTGCCCTTACAAGATGCCAGCAGCACCACACAGGATAAAAGGATCGTAAAGTTTTTCACACTCAATGTTTTTTGCATAAACCTATGAATTGGAATATTTTTAACGCCGGATGAGGTAAAATATTGCACAAGGGTTCAGGTTTTACCATCCGGGTTTGCGAATATAGGCACTTTCGTAATAAACAGACACGCAGAAATACTTTTTTTCGGGCGGAAAATCCCCCAAAAACCATTGGTTTACAGGCATGAAAAAGCTAAGGACCATTCTTTCTATTTATCTGCTTCTTTTGCTAAACCCCATTTTCGGGCAACGCACCTATTTGCCCTCTTCAGTGCTGTCTGCTGGTGATTGGTATAAGTTAAGTGTAAATAATTCCGGAGTCTATAAGGTTGATGTGCCATTTCTGAATACGTTGGGCATCAATACAGCCAACCTTTCATCCTCTGCTATCAGGCTATTTGGTAATGGTGGTCAAATGCTGCCTGAAAATAACGCTGTTGCAAGGCCAGATGACTTGCGGGAGAATGCCATTTTTATGGCAGACGGCGGCGATGGTGTCTTCAATGGAACGGATTTTTTCCTTTTCTATGCTGCAGGGCCGGATGAATGGGTAAAGGATTCGGCGAACCAGCGTTTCTTTCATCGAAAAAATTTGTATACCGACAGGTCTTATTATTTTTTGACAATCGGGGGCATTGGTAAAAGAATTTCATTGTCGCCGCTTTTTGGTTCGGCCAACATGGTAGTCACTTCTTTTTCTGAAAGATTGTACCATGAACTTGATTCGGTGAATTTTTTAGCCAGTGGCAAGGAATGGTATGGGGAGGAGCTGTCATCGTTGCCCGGAAGGTCATTGAACAGAACCTTTTCTGTCAATGTTCCTGATTTATTGGCCAATTCATCATTAGTGTTTCGTACTGATTGTATTGCCCGTTCTGCCGGGGTTTCCAGCCGATTTGATATTGGTATTTTTGGACAGCCTGCAGCACAATTAACCATTGGTGCCATCAGTGGCGGTTTATATGATGCTGTTGCAAGATCCGGCTCCCTTACAACCGTTGTTCCTTCCCTGCCAGGAGCGATTAATATCAGTTTTACTTACGTTCCCGGAAGTTTTAATGCACAGGGTTGGATAAACTGGTTTGAAATTTTTGCCCGCAGAAACATAAGTATGGCCAATAATGAACCGCTTTTTTTCCGGGACTGGTTAAGTGTAGGTAATAATATCGGGGAATTTGTGGTGAAAAATGCGGCATCTTCAGCCCAAGTTTGGGATATTACTGACCCCATAACCCCTTTGCAGATGCAGGGAACTTTTTCCGGCGGGGAATATCGTTTTATAAACAGCTGCAACCGGTTGAGGGAATATGTTGCATTCAACCTGAGTACTGCCACATTTAACAGGCCGATTTCAGCTGGAAAAATTCAAAACCAAAACCTGCATAATGCCGTGGCGGCAGAACTATTGATAGTTACGCATCCCGGTTTCATCAGCCAGGCCCAACGGCTGGCACAACTGCATCAGCAGTATGAAAATATACGATCGGTGGTGGTGACCACAGATCAGGTTTATAATGAATTTTCATCAGGTAGTCCGGATCCGGTAGCCATCCGTGACTTTGCTAAAATGTATTATGATAAATTCAGTAGCAGTACAGCCAATAAACCAAAATACCTCCTGCTATTCGGTGATGCATCTTACGATTATAAGGACCGCCTTGCAGGAAATACCAATCTTGTACCAGCCTGGCAAAACGACATCTCATTGGATCCGCTTTCAACTTATGCGTCCGATGATTTTTTCGGATTTCTGGACGATAATGATGATATCAATTCCGGTTTGATCACCAACCTGCTTGACATGGGCATTGGCCGTATTCCCGCCAAAAATTTAGCGGAGGCCAAAAATTATGTTGATAAAGTCAACGCCTATCTTTCCCCATCGGGCCTGGGACCCTGGCGGAATAACCTGACTTTTATTGCAGATGATGAAGACAATAACCTGCACCTGCAGGATGCGGAGTTGTTTACTTCCACAACCGAAGCAACTAACCCGGTTTTTAACCTGAACAAAATTTACCTGGATGCATTCAGGCAGGAAAGTGGTGCCGGAGGCAGCAGGTATCCACAGGCCAACCTGGCCATCAATAACCAGGTTTTCAATGGTACATTGATCTGGAATTATAATGGCCATGGCGGATCATCCCGGCTGGCCGAGGAAGTGATTTTAGATCAGTCAATAGTAAATAACTGGAATAACGGCACAAAACTACCTTTGCTTATTACGGCCACCTGTGATTTTGCCCCTTACGATAATCCCTCGGTTAACTCTCTTGGTGAAAATGTATTGCTCAGGCCTGTAACAGGAGCCATTGCCCTGATGACAACCACCCGTCTTGTATTTGCCTTCAGTAACCGGATTATGAACAATAACTACCTGCAAATGGCCCTGCAACCGGATGCCAACGGCAACTACAAAACATTGGGTGAGTCCATCAGGGAGACTAAGAATTTTACCTACCAGTCATCCGGTGATATTGCCAATAACCGCAAGTTCACTTTACTGGGCGATCCTGCTTTACGGCTTGCATTTCCCCGGTATAAAACAAGGATTACCCGGATAAATAATCTCCCTTTTTCTACAACAGATACTTTAAGTGCACTGGAAAAAGTATTGGTAGAAGGTGAGGTGACAGACAACCAGGGAAGTCTGCTATCCGGTTTCAATGGCAATATTTACCCCATTATTTTCGACAAACCACAAACTGTAACTACCCTTGCAAATGATCCCGGCAGCCAGGTCACTTCTTTTCGGTCGGGCACCAACGCTTTATTTAAGGGGAAAGTTTCTGTTAGCAGCGGTCGATTTTCGTTTTCTTTTAAAATGCCCAGGGATATTAACTATCAGTATGGCAATGGCAAGATGAGCCTTTATGCCGAAAACGGCACATATGACGCCAATGGGTTCTTTACCAATTTCATAGTTGGTGGTGCCGGTGCTCCAACAGATGCTGACAAAGATGGACCGCAAATAAAACCCTACCTGAATGATGAGTTTTTTGTCAACGGCGGCCTCACTAATCAAAACCCCGTACTTCTTATAAAATTGGCAGATACCTCAGGCATTAACACAGCCGGTACCGGCATTGGGCATGATATAGTAGCTACGCTTGATAATGATAATAACCGATATTTTATACTTAACGACTTTTTTCAGGGGGAGCTAAACAGCTACCAGCAGGGAACAGTCCGCTTTCAGTTGTCCGGATTAGAACCCGGCCCGCATACCCTGCGTATTAAAGCATGGGATGTGGTCAATAATTCCAATGAGGCTACATTGGATTTTATAGTAGCCAATGATACAGAGCTGGAGCTCAAAAATGTATTGAATTACCCCAATCCGTTTTCAACCAATACAGTTTTTTGGTTTGAGCACAACCAACCCGGCCAAGCCCTTCAGGTATCCGTGGAAATTCTTACGATAACGGGTAGGGTAATAAAAACATTGTCGAGGCAGATAACCACCACAGGCAACCGGTCAGCTGAAATTTTCTGGGATGGCAGGGATGAATATGGAGACAGGGCTGCCCGTGGCGTTTATCTCTATAAATTGAGGGTGGCAGTACCGGGAAAAAAGCAAAAACTGGCTTTGGGAAAACTGGTAATTCTATAGTGCCGGATAATTCAAATAGCCCGAATAGAGCAAATTTTCCATTTCAGGCAGCGAACTAAAAAAAGCTGTTGTCTCCATTGGTAGGGAAGTCAACGGTCTCTATTTGCAGGATTTTTCAGGTTTTAGATGAGGTTAATATGATTTTCGTCAGTTTTTTGAAACAATACAATAAAATCCGGATGAATTCGTTTTACCCCCAAATCCGTACCTGCGGAAGGCTATTGATAAAAATCTGATACCAGGAAACCCCAAAAAACAGCTTTTTTTGTTTCAGATAAATTTCTCTATTTTAGTTTTGTATTTAATCAAAAGCTCTATATTTACACCATTATTAAAAACTTACTAATGAGACCAACTGCTTTAAAACTAACTGCCGGAATCCTGATCTTATGTGGTTTATCTTCCACTGTAAAAGCTCAGGTTGAACCTCTTAATGTAGTGACCACTGCTGTTCCCTTTTTACGTATTTCACCCGATGCCCGTTCTGGTGGCATGGGAGATCTTGGTATAGCTACCTCTCCAGATGCTTATTCAGGATTATGGAATATAGGAAAAGTAGCTTTCAATAGCGGAAAAGGTGGCGTTGGCGCTACTTATACTCCCTGGTTGAAAGACCTGGTAAATGATGTTTACCTGGCTACACTTTCAGGATATTACAAATTTGCCGATAATCAGGCTATTCATGGATCTGTACGTTATTTCAGCCTCGGTAACATCACCTTTACCGATAACCTGGGTAACGATTTCGGAAGCTTCCGTCCCCGTGAATTCGGTGTAGATATCGGATACTCCCGTAAACTGAATGCCAAGAATGGTGTTGGTATTACATTGAAGTATATCAATTCCAACCTTGCCGGAAATACTACTGTTGGAAGTACTACTTACAAGGCTGGTAATGCTGTTGCAGCTGACCTTGGATGGTTCCACAATGGTGTTGGTGCATCAGGAAGCGGATGGAACTGGGGTGTTGTTTTGTCAAACCTCGGATCTAAGATCGCCTATACTGACAATGCAGATGCAAAAGATTTCATCCCTGCCAACCTTGGTCTGGGTGGTAACTACACTAAAAAATTCAACGCTCAGAACAAACTGTCTCTTGGTCTTGAATTGAACAAATTAATGGTTCCTACTCCTCCTGCTGATCCTGCAACTGCACAGGAACTGTCTGATTACAGAAGCAAGAGTGTATTAGGCAGCTGGTTCAGTTCATTCGGAGATGCTCCTGATGGCTTCAGCGAAGAAATCAAAGAATTCCAGGCTTCTCTGGGTGCTGAATATACTTACAATGACCAGTTTTCTCTGCGTGCCGGTTATTTCTATGAGAATAAAACAAAAGGTAACCGCCGTTATTTCACAACAGGTCTGGGTGTTAAATACAACATCTTTACTTTCAATTTTGCTTACCTGATCCCCACTGGTAGTGGTGTTAGCCGCAATCCTCTGTCAAATACACTGCGTTTCTCAGTATTGTTTGACTTTGCCGGCCCTGCTGCTAAGTAATCAGATCAATCAATAGTTTATAAAACGTCCTGCCAGAACCGGCAGGACGTTTTATTTATGCATATTTGCAAAAAACTATCATGTCTTACAGAATAGGCTCAGGAGTTGATTTTCACCAGTTGGTTGAGGGCAGGGATTT
>DASUDW010000138.1:0-4627 GCA_036275415.1 Chitinophagaceae bacterium
CGTAGTAACCGGTGATGTGCTTACACAAGATCCGGTTGTTACCTGCACGGAGTAGTTGCCGGCAGCAGATACAGTGATAGCCTGCGTGGTAGCGCCATTGCTCCACAAATAAGAAGTACCTGCGTTGGCCGTCAGCGTTACGCTTCCGCCCTGGCAGAAGGTTACCGGTCCGCCGGCCGTAATAGCCGCAGCGGGTACCTGGTTAATGGTCAATACAACCGGTGTACGGGTAGTGCTTTCGCAGTTGGTGGTATTATCTTTTGCTGCAGCATAGTAGGTAACTGTACCAGCAGTGCTCAGTGTGGGGCTGGCAACGACAGTACCACCGGTGGGGGCGTTGTACCAAACCAGTGTATAGCCGCCGGGTACGGTAGCCGTAGCCGTTAGTGTAGGTATGGGGTTGCCCGGGCAAACATTTGCTGTCTGGTTTCCACCGCTCACAGGGGCGGGCACCGAGGTACCGCTCACTGTAACGGCCAGTGTTTGAGAGGGGCTCTGACAAACACCATTGCTGGCGAATACTGCCACATTACCGCTGGTGCTGCCGCCGGGATAGTCCACAAAAATATTATTGGTGCCCTGGCCGGATGCGATGATAGCGCCGGGAGGCACACTCCAGGTATAAGAAGTAGCACCGGTTACTGCAGCTACGGAATAAGGTACACCAGCCGGTGTACCACATACAACCGTTTGGCCGCTAATACTGCCTACTGCACCCAATCCGCCACCACCGGTAGAAACGGTGGCGCTGATGGCGTTTGCTCTTTCACTAACGGCACTGCTTGTACTGTTTTTGGCTACAATGGAAAACCAGATGGTAGCGCCGGGGGTAAGGCCGGTAGCGGTGTACGTAGTTCCGGCAATATTGGAGGCCAGTGTTACGAATTGTGCGGTAGTGGCATCAAAGCGTAAAATGTCGTAGTTGGTTGCATTGGTTACGGCTGTCCAGGAGAAGTTTACTTCACCGGCATTACAACTGGATCCGCTGGCAGTAAATCCGGTTACCGTACCCAAAATACGGAAGGTAGCATCACTAACATCGGTTAAGGAGCCGCTGGTAACACGGATCAGCGCCGTAGAGGTATGCACCACCGGTATACTCCAGGTGAGCCGGTTGGTAGTGGCGCTGACGGTGCCGATGGGTATCCAGGTAGCGCCATTGTCAATAGAGTATTCTACCGTTTGTGTGCCGGTAACACCGGTATTATCCCAGGTAATGATTTCTGATGAGCCGGGGTTGAACGACTCACCGCCGTTGGGATACGTTACTTCAACGGACGGCTGATCAACCGTCCATGTTAATGCATAGGTTTGAATGGGGCCGCTGGGCACCGCTGTACCATTTACCCTTAACGTATAGTTGCCGGGAGTTGGGTTATCAATGGTCACCTGTTCAATATTGCTGATATTATCTACCCCTCTTGTTGCCACATTGCCGGGGTTGGTTTTATCCAGTATCCAGGGCAGGGTAGTGGTAGCTCCGTTAATAACGGTGAGGTCAAGGTCATTCACCAGGGAAGGATTGGCATTGGCGGTACCTGCCGGGTCGTTCCAGGTCAGCATTACTTTTAACCTTACTGCGCCTGATGGTACTGTGATGGTAACATCATTGCTGCTGGCATTCCCTACGCTGTTGAGCTGATACCTGTTTTGCTCCAGTATCCTAACAGATGCAAGGGAATTAATACGGCCAAAGCCGAAGCGGTAATCAGGCCCTGCATTACCAAGGTCCTGTGCCCCGTTACAAATAATATTTTTAATAAGTGTAGATGGGGGATTGTTGTTACTGTTCAGTTGTTTGTATCGCTGGTACAATAAGGCAGACGTTCCTGCCACACCGGGAGTAGCCATAGAAGTACCCGATAAAGTGGCATATGTATTTGTCGGGGTACTCGTTGAAAACACATTACTTCCCATGGCGCTGATCTCCGGCTTTATCCTTCCGTCCTGCACAGGGCCGCTGCTGCTGAAGGAAGACCAGGCATCACCGGAGGTAACACTGGCAACTACCAGGTTATTTTTAGCCGGCTTGCCGCTTCCCGTAATTGTATAATACCCATTAGCGCAAGAGCCTGCAGAGTTACCGGCTGAATGTACCTGCAGGTGGGTGTTGTTATTATTCAGCACTATGTCTGTATTTCTGGCCGTCGTATTATAGGTGAGTAAGGGGCCGTTGATATCGCAATTGGGGGCAGTAGAAGATCCGTAAGAGTGGCTGCTCACCAGCAAATTATTGGCCGGGATACCAGTAGTCATTTCAGCCTGGATATCGCCACCGAAATCCCAGGAAAATAAACTGGCGTTGGGCGCCATGCCTCTGGTAAAAGGATTGATGATACCCTTACCGGTAATAGTTCCGGCACAATGGGTAGCATGTTGAATAGGTGAACCTGTTTGAATAATGGTCAGTCTTCCCGCAGGTGAAAAATCCAGGTGCTGATCAACCGGGCCGCCATCCCAGATGCCGATATTAATATTATCGCCTTTCAGGTTCCGGACACCATCATTCAGCACATTGACACGATGAAGCGTACGACCCGGAAGGTTCTCAGCCACATTCGGCGGATCAATTGGCTCTACCCACTGCACAAAGGGCAGGGCAGCCAGCATCTTCACGGTTGATTGAGGTAGCCTCAGTTTGTAGGTGTTGAACACCGGGGTATTGGCGAGTATAGTTGCGCCAACAAGTTGAAGGGAAGAAGCAATTTTATCTGTGCTAATTTTTTCATAAGTAATTATGGACACATCCACAAAACCAAACTGGTTAACAGCATGTGGCGGATAAATATTATTGAAAAGGTCTCTCTGCATTTTTTGTTGTTCATTCAGCTGAAAGACACTTCTGACCTGGTAGGAGGCAAGGCTGGAAAGATCAAATCCTTCCGTTACTGTAGCTGTGTAGGAGAAGTTGGGAATATAATCGATCAGTTCCACACCGGCGGACCTTAACTGGTCTTTTGTTGCCTGAGAAGGGATACTGCTGAACTGAAGGGTTACGTAGTACTTGCCATCAAAACGGCTTTTGGAAAAAACCGGATCGGACTTTCTTATGGTCCGGCTGTTTTCCGCCGGCAAATAGTTACCGGCTTGCAATTTCAATGTATAATCCTGGGCCATTATAAAGCCCGGAAGAAGGATCAGAAACAGCGTTTTGGCAAGCTGTGTAAAAATTGTCTTCATGCAATGAAGTTTAAAGTTTTTGCTGACAAAAATTAATGGCTGGAAAATTACATAAATTATCTGTCTGCAAAGTTTTTGCCCATGCCTATTTTCCCACGTTGCTTAAAGACAGAAACCGGGCAATGCTCAGTTTTCTTACCTTTAATTCAATCAAAAAAAAATTGGCCATGGCTTTTGAATGGAAAGGCGTTTTTCCTGCCCTGCTTACCCCCTTTAATAAGGAGGAGGCCCTTGATATTGAATTGTTTGAGAAAAACCTGCAAGCCCAGTTGGAGGCGGGGGTACATGGTATCATCATCGGTGGTTCTTTAGGGGAAGCCAGTACCATTACAGAAAAGGAAAAAGAAGAAATGACAGCGTTTTCTGTTGAATATATCAATGGAAAAATACCTGTAATTGTGAACATTGCAGAAAGTACAACGCAGGAAGCTATCCGGCAGGCCGCTAATGCCCAAAAATGGGGAGCGGACGGACTGATGCTGCTGCCGCCCATGCGGTATAAAACCGATGACAGGGAAACCCTTACTTATTTTAAAGCAGTAGCGCATTCAACCGACCTTCCCATTATGATCTACAATAACCCGGTAGATTATAAGATTGATACAAGACCGGATATGTTTGATGAACTGCTTGACTGTGCCAATGTTACGGCATTAAAAGAAAGTTCGAGAGATGTGACGAACCTGACTAGGATGAAGAATCGCTTTGGCGACCGCTTCAAGATTTTATGTGGGGTGGATACATTGGCCATGGAAGAACTGTGCCTCGGCGCTGATGGCTGGGTGGCTGGATTGGTGGATGCTTTTCCCAAAGAAACAGTAGCCATCTATAACCTGGTGAAAGAAGGAAATATTGAAGCTGCCACAAAAATATATCGCTGGTTCATGCCGTTGCTGGAATTAGATATTCATCCTAAACTGGTGCAGTATATCAAACTGGCTGCCACACAAAACGGCATCGGCAGTGAATATGTAAGGGCGCCGAGATTGTTACTGGAAGGGGAGGAAAGAGAGAGGATATTAAAGATCATTCAACAAGGAATCTCTTCCAGACCGGCGCTATAATATTTGTTTATAAATGAAGCCCCTGAAACCTGTCTGACGGACAGGCAGGCACTGAAGCACTGAAATATTCAATCATCAATATTCGATTATTAAATGTACAAAGACGCAACGGTTGAAGAGATCAACATAATCATGCAGCAGGCATGGGAAGCATTTCATGTTTATAGAAAATATTCACTGAAACAGCGGGCCCATTTTATGCGGGTCATTGCTGCAGAACTGGAGGCATGCGGTGATGCACTGATACAAACTGCGATGCGGGAAACCCATTTGCCCGAAGCAAGGTTGCGCAATGAACGGACAAGAACCATCTACCAGCTGGAAAGCTATGCGCTGGCTTGTGAAAAAGGCGACTGGCTGGAAGCCAGTATTGACAGGGCAAT
>DASUDW010000139.1:0-3092 GCA_036275415.1 Chitinophagaceae bacterium
AGGGATTCACTTTTATTTTCACCGAACGGGTGGTATTATTCAATCCATGATCTTCAAAACTTACTACAACGGTGTAATTGGACACTATGGCAACTGATGCTGTGTGATTGACCGTAAAACTGTAATCCTTCACCCCATGAATCTCATAGGCCTGTTGTTTTAACGTTTCACCGTTGGCATCATTGATAAGTTTTACGCTGCCGCGATACAAACCTGATTCATCTGTTATGCGGCCGGTAATGCTGATAGTATTCCCGTTGCTGAATTGCTGATCTGCTACCGGCGTATTAATCGTTAATACCGGCGCCACCGTGTCTTTATCGTTTACAATATGCAGGTTATCATCTGTAGCGCTTCCTTTTGAACAAGCAATGCCAGCCAAAATGCTAATAACCAAAAAAGGTAAGACTATAGTTCGTAAAGTGTTCAAAGCCGTTAAAATTAAGGTTCTTTCTTTTCATTTACACCGGATAACAGGCCCGAGAAAAAACCTGATTTATCCAGTTCTTCAATATCACTGAGCTCCAATTCCAGCGCCTTGGTACTTTGTGTTATTTCCACCAGTGAAATAACCAGTGAAATTAAAAGGCTGAGCAGTGCTGTTGCAAAAATATAACCGGAAATACCTGTCCATTGGCTATAGATACTATACATGGTGAAAACGGAGCAAACAAAACTGAACACCCCCAACCCCTGCATATATCTTACTAGTCGTAAACGGTAACGAAGACTCCGGATCTGCTGAACAATGATATTATTCTCTTTTCCTTTCTGGTATTCATCATGTAATTTTCTGACTACACTGGCCAGGGCCAGAAAACGATTGGTGTATGCCAATAACAACAAACTGATAGCCGGAAACAAAAGCGCCGGAGTATTGATGGTAATTTCCATGCTGCAAAGTAACTGTAAAAAAGAAAACCCTGCCGCAGGGACAGGGTTACTTCTGTTTACTTTTTGGAAGAGAATTCCAGCGGCACATTCAATTTCACAGAAAAATTTCTTCCCATATTAAATACACCGGTTCTGCCGGTAACCCTGTTATCTGCTGTATATTTCAACCGGCTCAGGTGATTCTGGAAAGCCACATCCCCGATATTGGTGATGCCAACATGCAGGCTGAACAAGGTTCTGTTCTTTTTCCCCATAATATTTGCGCCCAGCCCGGCATTCAGCAAGGTAAAGCCATCCGTCATTGTTTCTGTGTCAAAACCAGTAAATGCATTTCGTTGATCGAAAGTTTTATCCACTTCAAATTTTGCATACAGGTCTTTCAGGAATTTTCCTGCCTTTTTGAAATCTGCCCTCAATTCAGCATTCCATCGGGGCGCCGGTATCAACGGCAGGTTGTCACTTCCGGTTTTATATCCGTCAATGGTTTCATCGAACCTTCCCCTAACAAAGGAAAAATTGTTTTCAAAATGCAACCAGTCCAGCGGATGAGGATGAAAGTCAACATTCACTTCTATACCATACAATTTTGCATTGTGCTGGTTGAAACGGAATGCAATATTCTCCTCACCGTCCACCATCACCAGTGAATCGCCGCCATTTACAGATAATAATTTGCGGTAGAAAATAAAATCATTCATACGGTTGAAGAAGGCAGATACCCCAAAACTGATATGATCATAATTTACCTCCACACCGCCATCCAGTTGAAGGCTTGTTTCTGATTTCAGGTCCAGTTCACCATATTCATAGCGGTTGGTTCCTTCATGGGTTCCGTTACTGGCCAGTTCTGCCAATGTCGGGGCACGGAAACCCCTTGCAATATTGGCCTTTACCGTTACAAAATCGGCCGGTTCATAACTAACACCAATGCTGCCTGAAAAATTGGAAAAATTGCGGGTAAATGCCGTGAACTTTTCTTCGGTACCTTCCCAATATTCCTTTGAGTTGACGGAGCGGTTATCAAATCGTAATCCGCCGCTTACTGTTCCGTTTTTAAAAAACCGCTGCGTATATACAAAAGCCCCCGCATCCAGCAAATTGTATTCAGGTATCAGTACTTCTTCCCCCTTATTGCGGTTATTTTGTTGCATTCCGTTTACACCAATAGTAGTATGCCATTCATTCATTTGCGGAAGCTGCCACTGTAATGTATAATTGAGTGTTTTTAAATCGAAGAATAATTCTTCTTCATCTATGTCTTCCGGATTGCCGAATTCTTTCCTGATATTATTTTGGTAAGCCAGGTTGATCTTCAGCCTGCTCTTTTTGATTGCAATGTTGTTATCGCTTACAATTTTATTGTGCTGTACCTGCTGGTTGGGCGTAAATATATCCCTTGAATCAAGGTCCTCCCGGGTGGCAATTCTTTCCAGCGGACTTCCGGCAAACAATAAGAATTTGCCGGATGCATCATCCCTGTCGCCTTCCACCACACCTAAACGCTGATTAAAGGAGCTGAAAATAAGATGACTGTATCCCCAGCTTTTATTCAACCCGATATATCCGCCAACATTTTTTTCATTGAACCGGGAGTTGAGCACCCTTCCGTCGAATTTATTGCGGTAATCTCCGGCAGATTTGTAAGTGCCGTTAATATTCCAGTTAAATCCATTCTTATTACCGGCCATATTTGCATTGGCGGCCATCAAACCGTTATTCGATTGATAGTTAAGCAGAACATTCCCCTTATAGGTTCCTTCTGCCACAGGTGTATTACTGATAAACTGAATAACCCCTGCCAATGCATCACTGCCATACATTAAAGAAGCTGGACCTTTTACCACTTCGGCCCTTGTAACACTCATTTCGTCGATCTCAATACCATGTTCATCGCCCCATTGTTGCCCTTCCTGTCGCACCCCATCGCTGATTGTAACCACCCTGTTATAACCTAACCCGCGGATAAATGGTTTGGATATGGCTGGACCAGTTGACAGTTGTGATACCCCCGGAATATGCGTTAATGCATCTATGATATTTGAAGAAGGTGATTGAAGAAGGGTTGAACGTCTTATGGATGAAATCGGCACTGGTATTTTTCGGATACTGGTAGCACCGGCTACACCGGTAACCACCACTCCCTGGTTTTCCATTACAACAGAGGAAAGAGTGAAATCCTTTTCCACATCGCCGGTAAG
>DASUDW010000140.1:0-26397 GCA_036275415.1 Chitinophagaceae bacterium
GAATTTAATATTTACATCGGCCAGGCTATCACCCCCAGAAAAAGATTTGACGAGATATACCTGAGAAACCTGAAAATGTGGCAATTGTCCCTTTTGGCAAAGGCTGCAAGGCATACCCATAAACTGGAGGCAGAACTTAGCCATACCTTAAGAACCACGCAGCTCATACTTTGTCACAGTCAATCCCTTGCCATACTTTTCCGCACGGAAGAAAGGAAGTTTGATGTGGACGGCGCCTACAACGTACGGTATGAAATAGTTAAAAAGCGGATTGATAAAGTACGTATCAAAGACACTAATGAACGGCTTACCCAGCCAGGGAAAATTGCCATTGTATACTCCCAGCATAAAGATGCCGATGAATATATTGAATACATTGAATTCCTGCAGAATAAAAAACTAATAAGGCCGGGTATAGAAAAATATGACCTGGAAGAACTGCAAGGCGTTTCCGGTCTTAAAGCATTAAGGGTAGATGTAAACTTTGAGGACCTGCCACCTGCAGAAAAAAAGGTTGCGCTGTCGGGCACAACCTCAGATCAGTTAATCGGAAAATAAGTTTATTTCAGTACTTCGCTCAGCTTCTTTTCCAAAGCATCACCACGCAGGTTTTCTGCAATGATATTACCTGCCGGATCAACCAATACATTGAACGGAATACCTTCAATTTTATAAAGCGGTACTACCACACTGTTCCAGTATTGCAGGTCACTTACATGTGTCCAGGTAAGGTTATCATCCTTGATGGCTTTTAACCACTTGTCTTTTTCACCCGGCCTGTCCAATGAAACACCCAGTATATCAAAATTCTTTTCCCGGAACTTTTTATATGCCGCCACTACATTAGGATTCTCCTGCCGGCAGGGACCGCACCAGCTGGCCCAGAAATCTACCAGTACATATTTTCCTTTATAGGCACTTAGCTTAACTTCTTTGCCATTCACATCCGGCAAGCTGATCTCCGGTGCCGGCGCCCCAACCAATCCCTGCAATGCTGTTTTTATGGAGGCGATTCCCTTGTGTGAAGGAAATTTATCGGCTGTCGTTGTTACAATGTCTCTTACTTCATCTTTGGTGAGGGGCTCCAACCCAAAGCCAGGGTTGCTGGCTGTACTTTGGTAATAGCCCAGTGCAATCATAGTAAGCGCAGGGTTGGTTGATTTTTCAATGGTAGATTTCAACAGGTCTTTTATTTCTGTTCCTAATTGGGAAGACTTGCTTTTAAAAGGAGCAATAACACTATCACCACCACCTACCTTTTGCAGGCTGTCGATCAGTTTACTGTTGGTGAATATTGCCTGCAGTTTTGTATTTACTTCGGACATAAAATCTTTCATCTGCTGGCTTACAGGCGACCCTTTGATTTCATACGTTTCCGCAAACTGTTTATTTTCTTTATTAAAAGTTGCATCTACAGTAATAGCATTTACATCGTTTATCACTCCCGCCAGCGGATAGGAGCTTTGCTCCAGTCTTATATTGTAAACACTGGCCTCAGCTTTTGGCGCCCTAAGGGTGTATTTGCCGCTCTTGTCTATAACAGAAGAGTCGACCACAACCGGCTGCATGGTAGTCATTGGGATTTCTTCCAGGTATATTGTCTTTACCGGGCTGTTGGTAATAGTTCCGGAAACTTTTAATCCATCTTTACCGGATGATTTCTTGCCGCAGGATGCGATAAGCAAAACCAGCACAACCACTGCCGCCAGGAAACGATTTTTCATTGTAAACGTTTGATATTATTTATTTAATTTTTCCAGCAAAAGCCGGTTGGTAATTTTGGGGTCGGCCTTACCCTTTGACAACTTCATTACTTCACCGACAAATAAAGACAACAATCCCTTTTTGCCTTTTTTATATTCATTGACTTTATCTGCAAATTTTTCCAATACTTTTTCAATCACCGGCTCAATTGCTGATACATCGGATTCCTGCACCAGGTTCATTTCAGCAGCTGCTTCTCCGGGATCTTTTTCCGGGTGAAGAAGCAGATAATGAAAAAGTTTTGAAGAGGCGGCCGAAAAACTAAGATTTCCTTTTTCCACCAACTCAACAATACCTGCCAAAGTACCGGCAGCCAAAGGAAATTGACCGATATCAGCACCATTCTCATTAATCCAGGTTTTCACCGGGCCCAGCATCCAGTTGGCAGCCCCCTTATAATTACCGGTATATTTTATAACTTCTTCAAAATAATCTGCAAAAGACCTTTCTTCGGCTAGAACAGAAGCATCGTAGTTTGATAAATTATAAACAGTTACATATTGACTGATTCTTTCTCCGGGTAAAACGGGAATAGATTGTTTTACTTCCTCTATAAATTTTTCCTGCAAACGAAAGGGCGCCAGGTCGGGTTCAGCGAAATAACGGTAATCATCTGCATCCTCTTTATCCCTTATGGCAAAGCTGGTACCGGTTACCGTATCAAAACTTCTTGTTTGTTGTATAATTTTCCTTCCTTCTTCCAGTAAATCAATAAGCCGCTTTGCTTCGGCCTCTACAGCCCTTTTTACATTACGGACAGAGTTAAGGTTTTTAATTTCTACTTTGGTACCGAGTTTTGTGTCCCCTTTTTTTCTCACAGAAATATTTACGTCACACCGAAGGCTTCCTTCTTCCATGTTCCCGTCACATATACCCAGATATCTTACCAGTTTCCTGACTTCAGTTACAAAAGCAAACACTTCATCGCTGCTGTGAAGGTCAGGCTCTGTCACGATTTCAATTAATGCGGTACCAGCCCTGTTATAATCAATACAGGTATTTTCCGGATCAATATCATGGAGGCTTTTTCCGGCATCTTCTTCGAGATGTATACGGTTAAGCTTAATTCTTCGATGCGTATCTCCAGTGTGTATCGTTACATACCCGCCGGCACATATCGGTGTTGTGTGCTGTGAAACCTGGTATCCTTTGGGCAAATCCGGGTAGAAATAATTTTTACGGGCAAAATAATTGTGCCGCTGGATTTCACAATGACAGGCTAGCCCCATTCTGATGGCATATTCTATGGCTTTGCGGTTCATTTTGGGTAAAGTACCCGGGTGCGCCAATGTAACAGGACTTACATGGGTGTTAGGTTCTGCGCCAAATGCAATACTGTCGCCGCAAAAAAGTTTACTTTCTGTAAGCAACTGGGCATGTATTTCCAGGCCGGCCACAAGTTCGTATGCAGAATAATCCGCCATAAATAAGTGGGCAAAAATAGCCTATTTGCACCACAGCATTTTGCTAAAAAATTAAAGCCCCGGCCCATTCTCAGGAAACCGGGGCTTTAAAACCACACACCAACGCTCAAAAAAAATTACAGATCGGCCGTTTTAATTTTACGGGGCATTTTTACTTCCACATTCTGGGTTTTTCCTGCTCTTTTCAATTTGATCATTACAGAAATCTTTTCTTTATTTTCTTTAATTGCCTGAACCATATCATCTGTATTATTAATAGCCTTTCCGTCTACATCTGTAATTATATCATCCATTTTAATTCCCGCTTTGGCAGCATTGCTTTCATCATCCACTTCAATCACTTTTACTCCCTTTCCATCATCCGTATCCTGAACGGAAAGACCAAGTTTGGGTCCGCTGCCTGACCAGTTCCAATTGGGGCCAAACGGAGCCTTGGGAACAGGTATCTCCTTTATTTTCGGCATAATAGATTCCCAGTCCATATTGAAGTTATCACCCAGGGAAAAAGCCTTTGCGCCCTTCCACTTTGTAAGCTCTGCTGATACTTTCATCTCTTTTTTATCCCTTAAAAAAGTAACGGATACTTTATCTCCCGGTTTATGTGCTTTTATAGCTTCGGAAAGCTCATCAGGCGTCTCAATTTTTTTATCGCCGATGCGGATAATAATATCATTTTCTTTTAATCCGGCTTTTTCTGCTGCACTTCCTGGTGTTACACTTTGAACTTCGGCACCCTGTGTATTTTTCTCAGTAGTAACGCCCAGCATGGCCCTGTTCTCCTCTTCTGAAAAAAACCTGAAGTTATCACCGTCATTAAAATTCCAGGCTCCGCCACGGGGAATCCGCTCAAATGTCAGTGCGTCAATATCTTTTAATTTATTTATCCTGACTTTAATATCACTGTTCTTTTCCTTGTATTCATCAACAGGTTTTCCGTTAACCGTTATTTTATCTCCATCTATTTCTACTACCATTTTATCTGCACCACTTTTTTGGGTAATGATGATCTGCTGCACTTCCTTTTTCTCTTCTTTTACTTTTTCCTCTTTTTGTGCCAGCAGGGCAGCCGGCGCCAGCATAGCCATTGCAGCAGCCAATACGGCATTCTTTGCACTTGTCTGTTTCATATTGAATACATTTTGGGTTGAACTACGTTAAATTTCGTAGTCAAATATAACGACAAAAAAAGAAATACGAAATGTTTCGGAAATGTTAAATAAGCCATTTCCTTTTCAGTGGTGTTTTATAATGATAAGCGGAGGTTATCTCAGGAATACTGGAACCGGTAAATACCCATTAACCGAATAAAAAAGACTGTACCGGATTAAATTACCTGCTATGGCGAGAATTAGAAACACTAGTAAATTTACTGCCAAGGCCCTGCGTTTTTACTAACCAAAAAGTGGTATTGGGATTTTGCCGCTGAAACCGGAAATTTGTCAAATAAATTATTTTCACCTGATTATGATTGAGCTTTATCTTACAATTGTTGGCATTACCTCGTCTGTTATTATTTTTTTCTTCATCAGGCTGTATAAAGCCAATAAACGCCTAAACGAAGAAATCAGAAAATTTAACGAGAAGAACTAAGCTTCAGCCTTACAACAATTTTTTTACAGCCTCAATTACTTCTTTCAGGTTACCGGCATTTTGTCCACCAGCTGTCGCTAATGTCTTTTGTCCGCCGCCGCCGCCCTTAATTATCGGAGCTACTACTTCCTTTATTATTTTTCCTGCATCTAACCCTTTTGCAGCCACCACCGTTTCAGCTATGCCAATTGCCACAAAGGGCTTACCGCCAAGATTAACACATAGTACTGCTACATGATCCCGGAGATGATTCTTGAGGTCATAACAAAGTTTTTTTAAGGCATCCGCATTACCCACTTCCACAATATCACCTACAAAGTTTACGCCGCCAATGATCTCATCTTTTTGCAGCAGTTCATTACGGATAGCAACGAGTTGCCTGGCTTCGAGTGCTTCGAGGTGCTTTTTTAAATCAGCATTTTCAGCCTGCAGATTTTCCACAGCTTTCTGAATATCCTTGGGGTTTTTCAGGGTTTCTTTCAGTTTGTCCAGCAGGTTCAGTTGTTCATTTATATAATCTTCCGCCAGTTTGCCGCAGAGTGCTTCCACCCGTCGTACCCCGGCCGCTACGGCCGATTCACTGGTCAGTTTAAACAAGCCCAGTTCACCGGTTGAACCGACATGGGTGCCGCCGCAAAGTTCTACGGAATATGCAGGGTCAATAACAACCACCCTGACTTCGTCCCCGTATTTTTCACCGAATAATGCCATGGCCCCGAGTTTCAATGCTTCTTCTTTCGGCATTGATTTGATGATAACCGGAATATTCTCCCTAATCTTTTGGTTGACCAGCATTTCAACAGCTGCTATTTCTTCATCTGTAACCTTGGCAAAATGAGAAAAGTCGAAGCGGAGGTGTTCTTCATTGACCAAAGAACCTTTTTGCGCCACATGGGTGCCCAGTACTTTGCGCAACGCAGCATGCAGCAGATGGGTAGCTGAGTGATGCAGCGCTGTATTCTTTCTTTTAAGAGGATCCACTTTTGCCATTACCTCAGCACCGGCATCCCCTGGAAATTTTTCGGTGAAATGAATTATGAGGTCATTATCCTTTTTGGTATCGAACACTTCAATGCTTTCATCACCGAATTGCAGCCAGCCTTTGTCACCCACCTGCCCGCCGCTTTCGGCATAAAAAGGGGTTGTATCCAGCACTACCTGGTATGCTTCTTTCCCTTTAGCTTTTACTTTACGGTATTTGAGTACAGCAGCTTTTGTTTCCAGCGAATCGTAGCCAACAAACCTGTTGGTGCCTTCTTTTAAAACAACCCAGTCACCGGCATCAATGGCTGTAGCAGCACGGCTTCTTTCTTTTTGCTGTTGCATCTCAGCCTCAAATCCATTTTCATCTACTGACAACCCGTTTTCAGAAGCAATCAAACGGGTAAGATCGATGGGGAAACCATACGTATCGTATAATTCAAAAGCATCTTTTCCTGCAATCTGCTTCGAAGCTGCCATTTTTATTATATCGTCTATACGTTTCAATCCTTTTTCCAATGTTCTTAAAAACGCTTCTTCCTCTTCTTTAACCACTTTTGAAACAAAATCTACCTGCTGCTGCAATTCAGGAAAAACATTCTCAAACTGTTTGGCCAGCACGGGAACCAATTGGGTCAAAAGCGGATGCTTGTAATCGAGATAGGAATAATAATACCTTACAGCCCTTCGGAGAATCCTCCTGATTACATAACCTGCACCTGTATTAGATGGCAACTGACCATCTGCTATCGTAAAACTGATAGCCCGCAGATGGTCGGCGATTACCCGGAAGGCAATGCTTTCCTTATCATCACCGGCCTTGTAGGTTTTATGTACAATTTTACCGGTCAATTCAATGGTTCCGGAAAATATATCGGTGTCATAGTTGGATGTTTTCCCCTGCAACACTCTCACCAACCGCTCTAAACCCATCCCTGTATCCACATGGGCTGACTGCAGGGGCTCAAGGCTACCGTCTTTTTTGCGGTTAAATTGTATAAATACATTGTTCCATATCTCAATTACCTGCGGATGGTCTTTATTCACCAACAGGTGGCCGGGTATTTTTTTTCGTTCTTCTTCCGGCCGAAGGTCTACATGTATTTCACTGCAGGGACCGCAGGGGCCGGTATCGCCCATTTCCCAAAAATTATCTTTTTTATTGCCGAATACAATTTGTGTAAGGGGATCAGGCAAAATCTCTTTCCATTTGGTCAACGCCACTTTGGAAGCCGGTAACTTTTCTTTTTCATCTCCCTCAAAGACCGTGGCATAGAGCCGGTCTGCCGGTATGTTGTAAACCCTGGTCAGCAGCTCCCAGCTCCATTCTATGGCTTCGTTTTTGAAATAATCACCAAAACTCCAGTTGCCCAGCATTTCAAACATGGTATGGTGATAAGTATCCACTCCCACTTCTTCCAGGTCATTATGCTTGCCGCTTACCCGCAGGCATTTTTGTGTATCGGCCACTCTTTTAAAGGGGGGGACTTTATTCCCGAGAAAATAATCTTTGAACTGGTTCATCCCCGCATTGGTGAACATCAGCGTAGGATCATCCTTAACCACAATCGGGGCGGATGGCACTATGGTATGTCCTTTCGATTGAAAAAAATCAAGGAATGCCTGTCTAATTTCACTTGCTGTCATATCAGTCTTTTTTGCCGAAATCGTTGATTTCGATGCTGCTGGTTACTTTGCCTGTGTTTATTGGGTTGATTTTTGCGGTATATGGGACTATATTTGCCTCTCCCGCAAGGCGGCAAAGTTAATAATTCAGTGCCGTATTTTCCGGCGTAAAAGGAACCGGTTGCAGGCAGATGAAAAAAATAAAATACTACTATAATACCAATACGCTCCGGTATGAAAAACTGGAGACACCCCTTCGGGTAAAGCTGCTGAGGGTATTTGGGTTTATAGCCGCCGCCTTTGTAACAGCTGCCCTGATTTCCTATGCTGCATTTCAGTTTGTAGGCTCGCCCAGGGAAAAAATTCTACAGCAGCAAAATGAAGACCTGAAAGACACTTATCGTCAGCTCAGGGACCGGATTGAATCTTTGCAGCAGCAAATGAAGGAGCTGGAGAAAAGGGATAATGATGTCTACAGGGCCATTTTCGAAGCCAACCCTGTTCCGGATAGTGCCCGGGCCAAAGAACTGGAAACAAAACTGGAAATTGAATCAGTGAAAAGGCTGAAGGATAACCAGTTGGTGGCATCCATTACCAATACGCTTAATTCACTTACCAGCCGCATTGAAACACAGAAAAAATCTTACGATGAAGTAGAACAACTGGTAAAGAATAAAGAACAGCTGCTGGCCCGCACCCCGGCTATTCAACCCGTGAGCAATAAAGACCTGAACCGAATTGCTTCCGGATTTGGCTACCGTATTGACCCTGTTTATAAAACCACTAAAATGCATGCGGGGCTTGATTTTTCTGCACCGCAGGGTACCCCCATTTATGCCACTGCCGATGGAACCATTACCACATCCGGGAATACCGGTAACGGTTATGGCAACCACGTTATCATCAACCATGGTTTCGGGTATGAAACACTTTACGGGCACATGGTAAGGGTAAAAGCCAGAAACGGGCAAGCAGTAAAAAGAGGTGAAGTTATCGGATGGGTGGGCAGTACAGGAAAATCAACCGGACCGCACTGTCATTATGAAGTACATAAATATGGCGAAAAGATTGACCCGATCTACTTCTTCTACAACGACCTTACCCCTGAACAATTTGATATGATCCTGAAAAAGGCTGCTGCCAGCAACCAGAGCCTCGACTAAGCGGATGCACCTGATTTTTCCACAGGCATGCTGGTTAACATATACCCTTAGGCAGCTTTGTTATCTTTACATGAATAATTACCATGGCCAAACCTCTAGCGCAGATAACTTTTGACTTCGCGGCACCGGAAGAAACTGAAAAGGAAACTTTCCGGCTGGAAAACAAAGCCGTACAGCCGCCCCCTTCTATTAATGAGGCGGCTGAGATGGTGGCTACCTATAAGCGTACCCCCGGAAAAAGAGGCAGAAAATCGCTGAAAGAAATAGAGCTGAAGGCCGATTTGATACAAATTCCTGATGACGAACAATTATTCAAGAAACAATATTACTCCATCGGCGAAGTAGCGGCCATGTTCCGGGAAAACCAGTCGCTGATACGTTATTGGGAAACAGAATTCGACATACTGCAACCCCGCAAAAACCGTAAAGGAGACCGTTTTTTCAGACCGGTGGACATTAAGAACCTGGTGATGATATATGACCTTTTACGCCGCCGAAAATTCACTATTGAAGGAGCTAAAGACTACCTGAAAAAAAACAAAAAGGCCGAAGAAAAATTTGCAACCATTCAATCCCTTCAAAAACTGAAGAGTTTTTTACTGGAACTGAAAGCCAATCTCTGATTCATTCTGTTTTTCTCATTGCAACTTTAACAAAGGGTTCTTCATCTTCTCCCTGCACAGATTTACTTTTGTAAACCAATCATTTTCTTATGAAGAAGTTTTCAATCCTTATAGCAATTATGCTGATGGCTTCCGCCGTATCCCTGGCCCAAAATCAATACCAGGTGCTGGAAGAAAGACCAAATGAAAAATCGTTGAAAGGAATCCTTTCCCGTGAAGTGATAACGGGTGATACCACCTTTAAATGGTATGCCGATGCTCAAAAGATCTATACTCCTTATGCTGCAGCTGTTGAAGCCTTACAAAAAAACAAGGATTCCGTACAATTGCTCGTATTTATGGGCACCTGGTGCGAAGATTCGCATTTTGTCATTCCCCGCCTGTATAAACTAACGGATGCTGCCGGTTTTCCTGACAACCGTATTTCGCTGATTGGTGTTGACAGAAACAAGAAAACCCTAAGTCATTTATGTGAAGCGCTGAATGTAATCAATGTCCCTACCATTATTGTCATGAAAAATGGAAAGGAACTGGGCCGTGTGGTGGAATATGGCAAATATGGCATGTTTGACAAGGAATTGGGGGAGATTGTCAACACCGCAACAACCCATTAATCCTGCTTGCTTAACCGGATATCGGTACTGGCACCCGCAATCTCAATCTTCATTTCTTCCATCAATTTCAGGCATTGCAGGTTTACTTCTTGTTTTACCTGGTTAAACTCCTGTATGGTAACAGGCGCTGTATAATAATCAGAGACAATGACCAGGGCCGTATGTGATATATCAGCAAGATGAACATGGTAACTTTCGATTTCCTTCCTTGACAAAATACGTTCAATACCTTTAATAAATTCTTCTGTAACAGCAGCAGCAGTATGAAGACCGATCTCCAGTTTAAGGTCGGCCCTTCGTTGCGTACGGAGGGATAAATTATCCAGTATACTGTCTACCATCTGTTTATTGGGAACAGTAACATAGGTTTTCTGATCTGTCCTTATCCGGGTACTTCTCAGTCCGATACGTTCTACACTGCCGGTTACATTATTAATTTTTACGAGGTCGCCGGTTACAAATGGTTTATCAAAAAAGATGATAAAGGAGGCAATCAGGTTTTCGAGACTTTCCCGCAAGGCAAGGGCAATAGCAGCACCCACTATACTAAGGCCTGTTAACAATCCGCCGATATTTTGTCCGAAAGCATAACGCAGCACCAGCATGATGCCGATGATCACCAGTATTACCTTAAAAAAATCCTTGAAAAAAACGATCAGCTGGTTATCGGTCTGGTCAGGAGTGAGGTTAGCCCTTTTTTCCAGTATAAGGGCAATAAAATCGATCAGCCTTAACAGTAAACCAAAAAAAGAAATGATAAGGACAGTAGTGCCAAAGCAATGAACGATCTCCTTTACGGTGTACTTATACAGTTCAGGATTAATCGCTGTGGGAAAATTCAATTTGTACAATGCAGTTATCGACACCAGTATCAGCAGAAAAAAACCAAGCGGTTTTACCACCAGCTTTATAAAAGAATCCTTATCTACATCCTTCCAGATACTGTGTACCACCCTGAACAACAAACCGGCGAAATAACGGGAAATGAATTTCTTCAGTAACCATACGAAAAGAATAACTGCCGCAACAATAAAATAATTCTTTACAGGGTTGTCCCACCAGTATTGATTTAGAAAATCATTCATGCCGCAAAAATATTGATAAGCTGACAGTATTCACTTAACGGATGGAATAGACTTCAATGCTGTTTTCTTTCCATGCATATAACCGGGAAGAGGAAAAGCTGAACGATTTGGCCGAAAGGATGGCTGGTGGCATTTTCCAGTCATCGTACATAAAACGGCTGATCTCGTAGCGGAAAAGTGTATCTGCCCGGGAACCAAAAATATAGTTGCCGGCCACTTTCAGGTTTTGCCAGCCGGTAATCAGGATATTGTTTTTTAATGTGCCGTAGTAATCAAAGACATTAATACCATTTGCCGGGTCGTATAGATACACATATTTGTTCTCGTCAAATATTTTTACCGGAGACGGAGGCTGGTTAAAGAGTAACCGAAAATCCGGTGTTTCCTGTATCAGTTTACCGTTTTCATCAATCTTCTTCAGTTTATTTTCCATTTCATCAAATACCCAAACCTTATTATCATAAGACTGTCCGATGGCCCTGGCCTGAAAAATATTCTGTTTCCTCAGGTCAATGGTGTTTACAATATTTAAAAAGCGGTCAAGCATTACCACCGTGGCAAAATCCTTATAGTACAATAAAATTTTCAGCGGATTGGAAACATCTACCAGGGTAGCTTTGCCAAATTTTCTTACATCATTAAAGATGGCAACCGAATCTCCGGCTGCATTATATTTTTTTACCTGGTTGCGGCTGGTGAGTATATAAATATTGTCCAGGTTATCAACCGTAAATCCTTCAATGTCACCTTTTATTGTACGTATTAGCCGGAAAGACGTATCTGCCTGGGCAACAGCGCCCGGCAGCATAGTAAACAACCAGCCTATAATACAGACAATGCTTTTCATTACTTACGTATAATTTTATCATCCCTGCCGGTAAACGACTTCAACTCCAGTTTTTCTCCGTCAAATACGGCATACGAAAAATACCGGATCCAATCGCCCAGGTTAATATACCGGCTGTTTTCATTCAGACGATAATCAATAGCAAGGTGTCTATGCCCGAACACAAAAAAATCGATATTTTTTTGCTTCAACATTTCTTTGCAATAAATAATCAGCCACTCTTTGTCTTCCCCCAGGAACACCTCTTCTGCTGAACCCGTTTGCGCCCGGCTGCGGCGGCTCATATAATGGGCAAGGCCCATACCGGCTACCGGGGGCAGCAGGCCAAATAACCATTTGCTTACCGGATTGCGGAATACTTTTTTCAACCGCTTATACCCATGATCGCCGGGGCCAAGCCCGTCACCATGCCCGATCAAAAATTTTTTCCCGTGCCTTTCGAATTCTTTGGGTTCGAAATACACCGGAATACTGAGTTCCGTCTGAAAATAATCCCGCATCCACATATCATGATTACCCACAAAGAAATGCATGGGTATGCCAGCATCGGTAAACGCTGCTAATTTTCCCAGCAACCTCACATGGCCTTTGGGTACTACTTTGCGGTATTCGTACCAAAAATCAAACATGTCGCCGACCAGAAACAATTCAGCCGTATCGTCCTTAATTTCATCCAGAAAACGGACCAACAATTTTTCTCTTTCCAGGCTGGATGCATGGTCAGGTGCGCCCAAATGAAAATCGGAGAGAAAGTATATTTTTTTAATCGCTGGCAAAAGATACCGGAGGTTTATAACTTGTCTTTCAGGTATTGTAGCATATCACCGGATTCAACCACAGGCTTACTGGTTACATCGCCTGCATACCAATAGATCCAGGCAGGTATTTTTTCATTATTAAAACAGGCTTCTGTTATTTCCCTGTAGTATTGCTGTACTTCATCAAATTCCACATTTACACCTTCGTAGTCATCTAACTGGCCGATGGCCCAGCCAAACTCTTTTTCATTTTTAATCCGGTATAATTCACCAATGATCTGGCACTCATCATCAGAAGGTTTTGCAGCCGGGTATTCACCAAGGTCATACAACTTGCCTTTGGCCTTTGCCATACCCACTAATTCAAAAAAACGGCTTATATACTCATAGGCCGGGCTTTGGAAGCCGCTGCGCAATGAACCATAAACAAACAGGTGATAAACGCCTTTACTCGTCATGGCATAAAGATAGGCTAACCTGAAAATTCAGGCAAGAATTCAGTGTAAAAGCCAAAGCGGAAGGTTATGAGATAAATCAGCCCTCTACCAAAAAAAGGTAAACTTCTTTGGGGCCATGTACACCCACTACCAGCGTTTTTTCAATATCCGCTGTACGGCTGGGGCCGGTAGCAAAGGTTATAAGTGAGGGAAGCTCTGCACCATATTTTTCTTTGGCCGCCTGTAAAGCATCTTTGATATCAAAAACAAGCTGGCTGGTGTAGGCTACACAAATATGAATGGGCGCATAAACACTGGCACTTCGGCCTGAAGCCTGTGCAGCACTCATTACAATGGTTCCTGTTCTTGCCACCAGGTACTCACAGCCGGTAATGGAAACATCGCAACCGGCAAGATCTGTTTTTACCAGCCTGTCTGCCAGCTGTGCTGCTGCGGGCGCCACCAGGTGATCTTCAAGGCAAAATACTTTGTTCCAATCCTGTTTTTTAATAAGGCTGCTCAATTGAAAAGCAAATTCCTGCTGGTTGATGCAATAGATGAATTTTCCCTGCAGTTTGGTGAATTGCTCGGCAAATTCCACCTCAGGCTCTTGTTCCAATGGTGCAAAAAGCGGCTGGTTGCCCTCACTTTGGGGAAAAGGCAAAGGCGTTGAGTGACTCAACGCCTTGCGTATCTTTTTCAGGATGTTTTCTTTTGAAGGAGAAACATTCATACAAGTAAATTAAAGGGATGGCACAAGGCCTATATCTCCGCTCAATCCGTCAGTTGACTTTTCTTCTTTTGTTTCAGTTGCAGGTTTTACTTCAGGCTGCTCTTCTACGACCGTTGCCTCTTCCACCGTCAGGTGTTTTTTATCTTCAAAAGGCCTTTTACCGATCAATGCTTCTACATCACTCTGGAAGAGTACTTCTCTTTCCAGCAAAGCCGTAGCCAGTTTCTCTACTTCGGTTTTTTTCTCGATCAGTAATTTTTTTGTTCTGTCATAGGCTTCGTCAATAAGCTTGCGAACCTCCTCATCAATCATTTTGGCTGTTTCGTCGGAATAGGGTTTGGTAAAAGCATTCTCCTGCTGCGGATCGTAAAAGCTGATGTTGCCGATCTTATCATTCATGCCGTACACCGTAACCATGGCATAGGCAATGCGGGTTATCTGCTGCAGGTCATTTTGTGCCCCGGTAGAAATTTTACTGAAAAATATCTCTTCGCTGGCCCTTCCGCCCAATGTCATACAGATCTGGTCACTCAACTGATCCGTATTATACAGGTATTGTTCCCTTGGTGTGTATTGCGCATAACCCAGGGCGGCTGTACCTCTTGGAACGATGGTTACTTTCAGCAAAGGGTAAGCATGTTCAAGGAACCATCCGCATATGGCATGGCCTGCTTCGTGAAAAGCAATGATCTTTTTCTCCTCCGGAGAAATGATCTTGTTCTTCTTTTCCAGACCCCCGATTACCCTGTCCACCGCATCCTGGAAATCCTGCATATCCACCGCTTCCTTATTCTTTCGGGCGGCAATCAGGGCTGCTTCATTACACACATTCGCTATATCAGCGCCGGCAAAACCGGGTGTTTGTTCTGCCAGTTTATGAATATCAAGAGTCTTGGAAATCTTGATGGGCTTAAGATGTACTTTGAAAATCGCCTCACGGCCGGCAAGGTCCGGTTTATCAATAGTGATCTGGCGGTCGAAACGACCCGGCCTGAGTAAGGCTGAATCCAACACATCGGGCCGGTTGGTAGCAGCAAGGACAATGATGCCCACATCGGTACCAAATCCGTCCATTTCTACCAGTAATTGGTTGAGGGTGCTTTCTCTTTCATCATTGCTCATCATCACATTCTTGCCCCTGGCACGGCCAATAGCATCGATCTCATCAATAAAAATGATACAAGGCGCTTTTTCCCTTGCCTGTTTAAAAAGGTCCCTTACCCGGCTGGCACCTACACCCACAAACATCTCCACGAAGTCAGAACCGCTAAGGCTGAAGAATGGCACCTGCGCTTCTCCTGCTACTGCTTTGGCCAGTAATGTTTTACCAGTTCCGGGAGGGCCGATCAGCAAAGCACCTTTCGGAATTTTTCCGCCCAGGTTGGTGTATTTTTTGGGGCTTTTCAAAAAGTCAACTATTTCCATCACTTCTACTTTCGCCTCATCCAAACCTGCTACATCTGCAAAGGTGATATTCACCCTTGTTCCTTTATCAAAAAGCTGGGCCTTTGATTTGCCAATATTAAAAATACCTCCCGGACCGGCTCCGCCACCGGCACCACCGCTCATTTTACGCATCAGTAAGATCCACAAAGCCACAAATAATAAAACCGGCAGCAGGAATTGTATAATCCCTCCCAACCAATCTCTTTCGTTCTTTGTGTCATAATCCACAGATTTTACAGTAGGGTTTGATTTGTAAAAATCCTCCATGGTTTTTACAAACGTATCACCGCTGGTAACAGTAAAATACATATGAGGGCCCTCTTCACTTATCTTTCCGGTAACCCCTTTTTTAAGTTTATCTGCATATTTCTGACGGGCCTGCTCCGTTAGCACTACTTTGACCGTCTTTTTGTTATCAATGATAACATAATTGCTCACCTCCCCTGCCGCAATCATTCTTTTAAATTCCGGTTCATTTATTTTAACCATATTCGGAGAAAGAGGGTTAAAGAAATTAAACCCAATCAATACAGCGAATATGATGGCATAAACCCAGTAAATGCTGAATTTGGGGCCCTTTTTGGGAGCCTGGCCGGGGTCTTCGTTTCCACCGGGACGGCCGTTGAACCTGGGAGGCCGGCCGGGATTATTTTGATCTTGTGACATATATAATTTTCTGATCCTGCTATTTAATGATTATTAAGATAATTTGTTGGCCGCCATTCCATATTTAACATTATGATGAATGTCCGGAGGCAGCTGCATCGCTCCACATTTCTTCCAGCCGGTAAAATTTGCGGGTTTCCGGCTGCATAACATGCACCACCACATTTACGTAATCAATCAGCACCCAGTGCAGGTTGTTATACCCTTCGTGGTGATACGGGTTTTCTCCGCAAAGCTCTTTTACTTTTTCTTCCACATTTTCTGCAATGGCCCTGATCTGGGGCTGGTTACCAGCCTCACAGAGGATGAAAAAATCAGCGACTGCTTCATTTATTTTCCGCAGATCAAGGGACACAATGTTTTCACCCTTTTTTTCCTTAATAGCAGCAATAATGGTTTTGATGATCTTTGAACTCTTCGTTAACCTTTTTGCACTCACCGGGACCCGTGCCGGGCTTTTCGTTTTTCGGTTGGTCAGTAATGCCAATTGTTCCAATAAATCTGTTTTGTTTTTGTATGAAGTTATTCGGTTACGGGCTGCAGGTTACAGGTTTTCTTTATCAATAATTGTCCGAAAAAAAATAGAACCTAAGTTTTCAGAAAATTTTTAACCAGTAACAAATAGCCGGAAACCAGTTATTTTGTCAAAAATAGCAATTAATTACCACAAGCCTTGGCCACAGAACCCTCCATTTCACCATTCATTGAACTGCAATCAGTTGACAGTACCAACAACTATGCCCGGCAGTTGATCCATGATAAGATGGCACAACACGGAACAGCCATCTTTTCCCACGAACAAATAGCCGGCAAAGGCCAAAGAGGGAAAAAATGGCTTACCGAAAACAAAGGAAACATCGCCGTAAGCATCATCGTAAAACCGGGCCCAATCCCCCTATCCGCCCAGTTTCAGTTAAGTGCCTGTGCCGCCATTTCTGCCCAAACATTTTTTGCCAACTATGCCGGCGATGATACTTCCGTAAAATGGCCAAACGACCTGTATTGGCAGGACAGAAAGGCAGGAGGGATATTAATTGAGTCGATAATCAGGAGTAAAGAGCCGGAAAGTAACAACAGGGAAACCGGTGGCAGTAGCTGGGAATGGGCTATCGTGGGTTTGGGAATCAATATTAATCAAACCAGTTTTCCCGCTGATATACCCAATCCTGTGTCCTTAAAACAAATAACCGGAAAAACATTTGAACCTGTTGAACTGGCAAAAGAACTGGTACAACTCTTTCTGAAAAATTTTGATGAATTGAACAGCACGGGTTTTGAAAGCACCTATTCTGCTTATACCAACGCACTGTATAAAAAGGGGAAGGTGGTTAAGCTGAGAAAAGAAAACAGGGTTTTTGAAGCAACTATTCAAACGGTTACACCTGGCGGTAGACTTGTAGTGGAACATGGCATTTCTGAAGAGCTGGAGTTTGGCACCGTTGAATGGATTATTGGATAGTTACCTGTTCCAGCAAAGAATGATTGTTTTCATTTTTCCTCGCTTCCTGTTCAAAACGATTGTCATGATAGCCATGCTTCATCCATTCCACCAGATATTTCACCAAAAAAGGAACAAAACCATGCTGCCGGTATTGCTCCACATGCTTCAATTCATGGCATAACCATTCTTTATTCTCCAAAAATGCTGAGCGGTCTGTATTATGTAAATGAATAGTATTGCCAAATACAATGGCCACCTGTTCTGCTTTCAATTTTGCAGCGGCCAGTTTTGCCACCCACGAATTTTCTTTGATATAAACATTCATGTATAAAAGGACTGTAGCAATAAATCTTCCGTTGCATTTCCTGCTTCAACAATTTTTACTTTTTTCTATCTCCACAAAGTAAAATTGCGGGTAATGGTAAAGCCCCAGCGAAATTCTCCTTCGCCCCAGGAAGTAATGGTGCGGGGAATAAACCTGTTTTCCAGTATTTCTGTGGCATTAGTAAAATTTAAACGAAAAGTATGCCCTGCAGTAAGCACTTCAAATCCTATACCCAGCGGATCATAAAACTTAATATTGTCATTAGCCTTAAAGGCATTTTTACTGGCCTCATCACGGAAGGGATGAAAATAATCCATTACTAAATTCATTCTTGCCCCCAATGGCAGTCGCAGGGCACCACCCAGTGCAAACATACTTTTCTTATCATAACTGGCAGCGTAGCCCCTTGTAACAAAAGTGGGGTTCAACTGTACACTTATCTTTCCCAATCTCCTGGCGATGATCAGCTGAATTACCTGGCTCAGCCTGTCTGAAAAATCCCTGAAACTGTTGTCCTGGTCAGGAAAAGTACTGGCCTTATTGGCAGATATCACATTATTGGCAAATAAGGTAACGGCCAGGGGATGCGAGGGGTCATTATCCAATTGCTGCAGCAACTGGTATTTAAGACCTAACTCATATAATTGCTGATGAAATCCTGCGCCCTTGGCCCTTGCTAGGGTCATATCCAGCCGGTTGGCAATTCCCGTTGTAAAAGCTATGCGTATATCAGCAGAATTATCCAGCCCGAAAAAACGTTTGGCACCGCCATTATCGCCGGCAATGTCTCCAAAATTGTGCGTCACTTTAAAAGCCATTTTACCTTTTGCCACTACTTGTGTGGTATTGGCATTAATGGCTTTTTCCGAAGTAAAAACCTGAACCGGTTTTTTGTCTTGTGTAAAAACGAGAAAAGGGAAAAACAAAAAAAGGATTAGCAGCGTTTTGATCATAAAAGCAGTTTTAATTGCTTTTATAATCGGCGGTAAAACAGGATACGTTGCCTGGAAAAATGTTTATTTCACTGCCGCTATAATTTCCCGGGCATGGTCTTTTGTTTTTGGCCGGAGGAAGATTTTACTAATGATGCCTTTTTCATCAATTACAAACGTGGTGCGCAACACACCCATGTATTGGTGACCAAAAAGTTGCTTTTGGTCCCACACGCCGTATTTCTCCAGTATTTTATGTGAAGTATCGGCAATAAGTGTAAAAGGCAGCTTGTATTTCGTTTCAAATTTTTTATGCTTATCCGTATCATCCGGGCTTACACCTATTACTTCAAATCCCTGCTTTTTCAGCAATGTATAATTATCTCTCAGGTTGCAGGCCTGCACGGTACAGGTGGGTGTATCATCCTGCGGATAAAAATAGAGTACTACTTTTTTCCCTTTATAATTGGCCAGTGAAACTTTTTTTCCCTGCTGATCGATGCCGGAAAAGGCAGGTGCCTTATCCCCTTCTTTTAGAGTAACCATACTATTTCTTCTTTTTAGTTCCTGATTGCTTGTCCTTGCTTTTTCCTTTAGTACTTGTTTTTTTAACTGCTTTCTTTTTGGGGGACGGCGGCGTGTAAGGTTCCCGCTTAAACCACCATGACTTTTGCAGCACATTACCTGCGATATCCTCTACATTAACTATTAGCTCATGTACACCATAAGGACATCTTTCATCAAATTCATAGATCCAGCTACGGCCTTTGTCATTGGTGAACCTGAGCCATGCCCCATCCAGGGTTGCCCTGAATTTTTTAATCCCGTAATTATCAGCAGGTGTAAAAACTATCCTGCCGGCTCCGCTGAGATTGATGGTATCCCCTTTACCCGGTGCATTGATTTGTGGGGCCACTGTATCAGCCACTAACTGGTAAGTGCCAAAATCACCAAAGGCAGCGGAGAGCCATTGCTCCTGCCACACCGCTTTTTTTACTGTTTTTCCGCCCTTATTATCCGTTCTTATGATTAATAATTTATCCTGCTGGGCTTCGGGTACCGGCTTATTCAGCTTTATTCTGACCATTGCTTCACTGTGCAAAGGAATAGAAGGATTGCCCGCCTGGTGTGCCGGGGAAAAAGCATTGGCAAGCAGGTTGTTTAACGCATAATAATCAACAGTTGTAGTATCATATAATGCATCTTTAGGTAAATACATTTCAAAGCCGGGCCGGGTCAGGGTATTTACCTTGTTGGGAGCAAAACGCAATCTTTCTGCCTGGCCAGGTGCTGAAGTTTGCAAACTATCGTCATACTGTAACAAAAAATTCAAAGCAGCCGTATACCCTTTCGCATCCTTTACCACTATGCGTACAGTATGCAGGAGTGTATCAGTTAAATGAACTACCCCGTCACCTTGCTGTACTTTGTAAGCAGCACCATTGTCGCCGGGCAGCTTTGCTACATGCTGCAACCAGCCACCGCCATTGTAGCGGTGCTTGTAATCAATCTGGGCATTGATAAAGGCGGTTTCATTGTAATCAATACTGTCGAGCACAAATTTCACCTGCGGCTTATCATCCACAAAAAGCTGAGCGGAATAAATGCCATCCGGGCTTCCGCCGGCACTCATCTTATCGTAAGCCTGAATAGCAAAGCTTAGCCGGGAAAGTCCTGTTTTCAATACCGGCGTTTTAGGGATGATGTACCCGCTGTCAGTATTTTTCAGGTTATAGAAAACAGGCGACTGATCAAACACTGACTTACTTCTGTCGTATACGGCGAGGCGGGTAATGACAGGCGATACCTTATCGGAAACAGGAAAATTGAAGAGCAGAGGGTTTAGTCTTTTTCCTGTTTTTGTTTCAAATATCTCAAAGTGCAAATGCGGGCCTTGTGAACCTCCTGTATTGCCACTATAAGCGATAAAGTCGCCCTTTGCTACAGGAAATTTTTCTTTGGAAAAATCAAGTTCAACAGCCCAGCTTTCCTTTTGATACTGCTGCCCGGTTACATACTTCTCCAGCTCCGGAAAAAAATCATTCAGGTGGGCATACAGGGTAGACAGCCCGTTCGGGTGATTTATGATGATAAACCTTCCGAAGCTTTTGGGGCGCACACCGATATGGGCGATATACCCTTCTGCTGCAGCATAAATCGGCAGGTTCTCCTTTGCATTGGTCCTTACATCGAGCCCCATATGCCAGTGGTCGGGGCGCAGTTCACCAAAGTTGGCAGCCAGTTCCATAGGAATGCCCACGGGGTTACGAAAATAATTTACCGGCACCTGCGCCTGCAAAGAAGTTGTAGCAGAAAGAGCTATCACATTTAAAAACACAAAACGATACAACCTGTTAATGGTCTTGACTGTCATAGTACAAATTAACAACAACCGGGTTACTTTTCGGTTTCAGAAGGATAACTTTGAACAGAATTTACCATATGATGCCCTTCAGAATTTTTATACCTGCAATCATTCTTTTATCCTGCTTTTCACTGAAACTGGAGGCACAGTCTTGCGGTGTAGAAAAAGAGGAGTTAAAAGGAACATACACAGGAGGCTGTAAAAAAGGCAAAGCAGACGGTAAAGGGAAGGCAACCGGCACCGACAGTTATGAAGGAGAGTTTGCAGCCGGTTTGCCCCATGGCAAAGGCACTTATAAATGGAAAAACGGCAATGAATATACCGGTGGTTTTGAAAAAGGCCTGAAAGAAGGACAGGGCATACTAACGATTAAGCAAGCTGGAAAAAGTGACAGCATCGTAAAAGGCTACTGGCATAAGGATATTTTTACCGGATCAGCAACAAAACCCTGGCAAATTATTTTTAAAAGCAAGCTGGTCAACGAAGCTGAAATTGAGTACAAGGACAGTGTCTATAATAAAATAACGATCATTATCACTAATACCTCCGGCGGAGCCACCAATATCGAAGGCAACGAACTGCCAAGGCTGAAAGTAGATGAGATCATTGCTTTCCGGGGAAATTTTTCCCGTTTATTTGTCAATGATGTACATGCCAAAAAAACTGAATCGGTTATTGAAGATATTGGTTATCCTTTCCGGTTCAGGGCCATAATAGGAACCGAGGAAGTAGAAATGGAATTCAACCGGCCCGGCAATTATGTGGTGAACCTCCGAATCAATTTTTGAGGATAAATAGTAATACCCTGTACATGGTATCGTCCGGCAATCACTTAAATCGTATCTTGTCACATAAATTTTTTCTCTGTTGAAGAAGCTTGGCTGGATATTGCCTCTTTCATTCATCCTTTGTGCCTGCCCGTTTGAATCGGATGTGCCGCTGGAAAAAAAACCGGTTGAACCGGTAGATTCCAGCCTGCTCGGATACTGGTATGGCATCATCAAAGACGGAAGTGATTTCTTTGGTATTGAAGCGCTGGAAATAACGGCAAAGTCTGATTCTGTATATGCCATCACCCGTTACGGCAAAGCCATAAAAGGAGATATGATAATGCCGGACACCTCGTACTATACCGGTTATATTTCCTGGGTAGGCCCACAGCGGTTTATGAACGTGGAAGGATATGTCAACATTGAACAGATTACAGCCAAAAAGAAAAGAGAAATAAAAAAGCAACGGGTTTTTTATGCCACTGCTCTTGACCGGCGAAATGATACCCTGGAGGTACGGGCCGTAACAGAAGACTTTTCTGCCCGCAAATATTTTGGCGATTCGGATCACTTCCGGCTGCTCATCGCAGAAATGCTGAAACTGCAGCAAAATATCTATGATGCGCAGTACTCCATGCAATACAGGAAGATTCCCAAGCCGGCAAAACTCTTCTGAACAAAATAGTGAATAAATAATAAGGATTCATCCTTTTAAAACCCCTCCATTCCCTTAGTTTTGCGCAATTTGTTTTTTTATAACGATTACTGCCTGCACAGCCAAAAAACAAAAAATGCCAAAAGACAATTCAATTAAATCAGTACTGATCATCGGCTCCGGCCCCATTATTATCGGACAAGCTTGTGAATTCGACTACTCCGGCACACAGGCCGCCAGAAGCCTCCGGGAAGAAGGTGTAAAAGTGATCCTTATCAACAGCAATCCGGCTACGATAATGACCGACCCGATGATGGCTGACCGGGTGTATCTTTTACCGCTGACGGTAGAAAGTATTGAACAGATATTACAGGAAAACCAGATTGATGCCGTGCTGCCAACCATGGGCGGCCAAACAGCCCTCAACCTGGCCAAGGAAGCAGAGGAATTGGGTTTGTGGAAGCAATATAATGTGCGGCTTATCGGTGTGGACATTAAAGCCATTGAAAAAGCGGAAGACAGGGAAAAATTTCGCCAGTGGATGATACAATTGGGCGTAAATGTGGCGCAGGCCAAAACAGCCAACTCCTTTTTGGAAGGAAAAGAGTTTGCGCAAGAAATCGGCTTCCCGCTGGTAATCCGGCCTTCTTTTACGCTGGGTGGAACAGGTGGGGGTTTTGTTCATGGCAAAGATGACCTGGACGAAGCCCTGAACCGGGGTTTACAGGCATCACCCATACATGAAGTACTGGTAGAAAAAGCGGTGTTGGGCTGGAAGGAGTTTGAACTGGAATTGCTGCGGGATGCCGCCGATAATGTGTGTATCATTTGTACCGTAGAGAATTTTGATCCAATGGGGGTACATACCGGCGACTCCATCACGGTAGCGCCGGCCATGACATTGAGCGATACGGCCATGCAGCTGATGCGTAATACGGCTATAATGATGATGCGGGACCTGGGCAATTTCGCTGGCGGCTGTAATGTACAGTTTGCCCTGAACCCCGATACGGAAGAAATCATTGCTATAGAAATCAACCCAAGGGTAAGCCGTTCTTCGGCGCTTGCCTCTAAAGCTACCGGTTACCCCATTGCTAAAATAGCCGCTAAACTGGCCATTGGTTATAACCTGGATGAACTGGAAAACCAGATCACCAAAACAACTTCCGCCTATTTTGAACCGGCACTGGATTATGTGATCGTTAAAATACCCCGCTGGAATTTCGACAAATTCAAAGGCGCTGATGACACCCTGGGCCTGCAAATGAAAAGTGTGGGTGAAGTAATGGGTATCGGCAGAAGCTTTACAGAAGCCGTACAAAAAGCCTGTCAGAGTTTGGAGAATAACGCAGTGGGCCTCGGTTATTATGGCAAAAGCCTGATGCATGCCGATGAATTGCTGGATTACATCAAAACACCGAAATGGGACCGCATCTTCCGTATTAAAGATGCACTGATGGCAGGTATCTCGGTAAGCAGTATTTCCAAAGCGACCAATGGAATTGACCGCTGGTTCCTTTATGAAATACAAAAGCTCTGCAATATTGAAAAAGAAATTGCCAAATACGGACTGGAAGATCTGCCAATAGAATTGATGAGGGAAGCAAAAGTGAACGGCTTCAGTGATGAACAGATCAGCCGCATTACTGGTCATGGTGACGAAGAAGATGTGTATCAGAAAAGAAAAGCCGCCGGTATTACCAGGGTATATAAAATGGTGGACACCTGCAGCGCCGAGTTTGAAGCGAAAACCCCTTATTTCTATTCTACGTTTGAAGGTGGTAACCACAATGAAAGCAAGGTTTCAGACAGAAAAAAAATCATTGTGCTTGGCTCAGGCCCCAACCGTATCGGTCAGGGCATTGAATTCGATTACTGCTGTGTGCACGGCTTGCTGGCCATTAAAGAATGCGGTTATGAAGCCATCATGGTAAACTGCAACCCGGAAACAGTAAGTACAGATTTTGATATGGCCGATAAACTGTATTTCGAACCGGTTTACTGGGAGCACCTTTGGGAGATCATCGAACATGAGAAACCTTATGGCGTCATTGTACAGCTGGGCGGACAAACAGCCCTTAAACTGGCGGAGAAATTACATGAAAAGGGTATCAATATTATCGGTACTTCATTTAACAGCCTTGATATAGCCGAAGACCGGGGCCGCTTCAGCGATATGCTGAAAGAACTGGACATTCCCTATCCTAATTATGGCACTGCCTACACCGTGGATGAAGCCATCGAAGTCGCCAACAAAGTAGGGTACCCGGTGCTGGTTCGTCCCTCGTATGTTTTAGGCGGCCAGCGGATGCGGATTGTACTGAATGATGATGAAGTAGAAAAAGCTGTGGTAAGTTTATTAAAACATATTCCGGGTAATAAGATATTAATCGATCACTTCCTCGACCGCTGCCAGGAGGCAGAGATAGACGCCATTTGTGATGGAGATAAATTCCATGTGATGGGAATCATGGAGCATATAGAACCAGCGGGTATCCATAGCGGAGACAGCAATGCCGTGCTTCCTGCATTTAACTTAACTCCGCTGGAAATACAGGATATGGTGGATTATGCCAAGAAAATTGCCCTGGCACTGAATGTAAAAGGACTAATTAATATCCAGTTTGCTATTAAAGATGGCAAAGTGTATGTGATTGAAGCTAACCCAAGGGCATCAAGGACTACTCCCTTTATTGCAAAAGCCTATGGCAAACCTTACCTGAATTATGCTACCAAAGTGATGATGGGCGAGATAAAGGTGGCCGACATACCGGAAGAAAAACACCTCGATGGATTTGCCATCAAGGAGCCGGTATTTAGTTTCAATAAATTTCCCGGGGTCAACAAAGAGCTGGGGCCTGAAATGAAATCAACCGGCGAAGCCATCCGTTTTATCAAAAACCTGAGAGATCCCTACTTCAGACAGTTGTATAAAGACAGGAGCATGTACCTGAGTAAATAAAAAAGTATCCAAAAAAGTAAAGCCCGTTCAAATAAATGAATGGGCTTTAGTTTAATGGTTAATGAACGATGAGGTCCCCGCAGTTGGTTTTGGTCTTCAGAATTCTTTCTTGCTCAAAGTGTTCGTTTATAAAATTATCAGGCCTTTGGGCCGTATCAAACCAAATAATAAGCAATAATTTGGCTTATCAATCAGTAGTTTCTTCACATTTTTGTACACAAGTACATTATTATCAACTATTTAAAACTATTTGTTTTCAAACAATTTTTTGTTGTATTATTTTTGATTTAACTTTCATTTGATTAATACCATTTTTAATTACCTGCTACAAAGATTCAGCAAGTGAAGACCTCATCAACCTTTCTGTGGCAACTGATACAATCACTTACGCCTGCCGAAAAACTATACTTTAAAAGAAATTTTGCCGGCAATATCCAGGGAGAGAGCCCTATTTACCTACAGCTTTTTGATGCCATCGCTTCACAGAAACTATACAATGAAGAAACGATACTAAAAAAATTCAGCCCGGCAATCAACCGAAAGAATATCGCCTTTCAGAAACATTACCTGCAGCAACAGGTGGCTGAAGCCATTGCCCAATATGATAACCGGCATAATGAAGGCCATGAAATTTACAAGCAGATCCTGCTCATCCGGGCCTTTCGAAAAAAGGGACTGCTGGAAGAAGCACATACGATTTGGAAAAAAGCGGTAAAAAAGGCAAGATCAACAGAGGCTTTTGCCTTACTTAACCTGTTAAAGACCGAATTTGAAAAAATGGTATTGTTCAGCAGTGGCGCCACCAGTTATGATGACCTGCATACCCTGTTTAAGGGTAACCTTATCACCTATGATGTATATGCGGACATGATTACCCTTCGGGATATTTACACAGAGATCCTGCTATTGAAACGAAAAGCCCATTTTGATCTTGAGGAAGAATTGTCGGATCGCATCAATGAACTGTATGAAAAAGTAATGGCTTTTAATTCCGCTTACGGCAAGCGGTCTTTCTGGTTCCGGCATTATTATACCATGAGCAAAGCCACCCTGCTTTACCTGAAAAATGAAAACAACGCATCCTTCATCCTGTTACAGGAGATTTGGAACGACTGGAAAAATAACCCCGATTTCATTTCGAAGGACGGAGAGTTTTATGTTGAATTGCTCTACATGATCAACTATGCAGG
>DASUDW010000141.1:0-27382 GCA_036275415.1 Chitinophagaceae bacterium
TAACATGCCTCAACTGGGTTTTAGTTTACAGGCATTACTTGCCAATAGCGGTGGAGAGCAATTCAGCGGCAACCTGAATGACATCAATTTTGGCATTGGCTTAAGATTTAGGCTGGGTAAAGAAAAAATGACCGGCAAGCATTAAATACTCTCTTTTTTATCGATTTTTCCTCAACATTTAAAAGGGTTTTTTGTTAAGCAGCCTATAATGCTGCTTATATGAAAAGACTATTATTATTATTGATCCTTTCTGTATTTATTAATTCATTGCATGCCCAGCAGAAACCTGCCAAAAAAACGTATTGCAATCCGCTGGTGGCGGGTCAACCCTCCACCAAAAGACTGTCACTTGTATATGAAATACAGCCGGCTATAAATACACCGACAAAATTCACCAATTCGGCATTACCTGTTGAATATACAACTGATATCAGCATGGCGCATAGCCTTAGATTAGGCTATGCCAAAAACCTGGTGATGAAGCCTAAATTTTATATGAGTTTTTCTGCCGGTTATTGGTTCAGCTCTTTTTCCATTAAAAACCCTGAGAACAATTCTTTTGCCCGTCTTTTATCCCAGCGGTATTTCCATTCTTTTACGGCCAGTACCAATATATTCAAGCCACTGAACAGTAAAAACTTTCTTCTGCTTAACCTTTCTGTAGAAGCCAATGGCAACGGCGAATCGCTGCAAAATTTCAGTTCAGATAACCTGCTGGCGGGTGGTGCACTGATCTTTGGTTGGAAAAAAGGGTTCAAGCAAATGTGGGGTATCGGTGCCTTCCGGGGTTACAGGCTGGGAAAAGTAATACATGTACCGGCTCTTTTATTCAACAGTTCCTTTAATAAGAAATGGGGTGTTGATGCATTATTACCGGCGCGGGCCAATTTCAGGTACACTAAATCTCCCAAAACAATGTGGTTGTTTGGTTATGAGCTGGATGGAACCCAGTTTGCAGTACGCAGTGCCAACCCTTTGTATAACAATACTTTCTTTCAACGGGGTGAGATCAGGCCCAAATTAGGACTGGAAAAACAGCTGAATAAATACTGGGCCTTTACAGCCAATGCTGGTGTCCGGTTCAATGGCCGGTTTGATGTAAGTACTGATTATGCCGGTGATAAATTGATTGTAAAGAATGAACCCAAACCTGCTCTTTTTGTTAATGCAGGTATACATGTGGTTAATTTTCCCAAAAAGAAGAAAAAATAATTTAACGATGTGAGCAGTGGTTGCATAATAAGAAGAAGCCGGTTCTCAGGGAAAGACCGGCTTTCTTTTTTAATCCATTTTTTATTGAGGCCGCCTTGCCACCATCGTTAATATAGTTGCCACTCCCGTTACTTCATTCGTATCATCTATCATTTCCACCAGCCACTTTACAATTCCTTTATCAATATCATCGCCCCGTTTAAAATCCTCCGGCTTTTCCACTACTCTTTTATCGTTGGGTAATTTTTCCTTACAGGTAAACCGGATATAAATTTCAGCGCCGGGGTAAACCGGTTTGGTGAAACGTAGTTCGTCAATTCCGTAATTAAGCAGTACCGGATTTTTCTCATAACTGTCAACAAACAACCCGGCTGCAATACTCATGATCAGATAACCATGTGCCACTTGTTGCTCAAACATGGTTCCGGTAAAATCGGTGCTTTTGATATGGGCATAAAAATGATCGCCGCTCAGGTCCGCAAAACGATCTATATCTTCTGATGAGATCAGCCGCTTATCCGTAATAAGCTGGTCGCCAATCTGCAGTTCTTCAAAATATTTTTTGAAAGGATGCTTTCCGGGATCTTTTCCTTTTGCATTGGGCTGGTATACCCTGGTTACTTCAGTAATAGTGGTTGGTGAGCCCTGTATGGCCGTACGCTGCAGGTAATGTTTTACCCCTCTGATTCCACCCATTTCTTCTCCTCCACCTGCACGACCGGGGCCTCCATGTACCAGTAATGGCAGCGGTGAACCATGCCCGGTATTTTCTTTAGCACATTCATTGTTCAGTACCAGTATTCTTCCATGGTGGGTGGCAGCACCAATTACATATTGCCTTGCTTCACTGTAGTCTGCTGTTACAACGGTGGTTACCAGGCTGCCTTTTCCCAGCTTGCTCAGTGCAATGGCATCATCCATATTTTTATAAGGCATTATCGTACTAACAGGACCGAAGGCTTCCACTTCATGGGGCTCAGTGCAGGAATGAGGCTTATCATTCATCAGCAATACCGGCGACATGAAGGCACCCTTTTTTGCATCGGCATCTACCACTTCCACACTGTCCAGCGTTCCATATACTATTTGCGATGTTGCTAATAGCCTTTGAATCTGACTTCTGACTTCAGTCCTCTGAGTTTCTCCTGCCAATGAACCCATTCTTACTTTTTCATTCAGCGGGTTACCAATTACTGTTTGCGCCAATGAAGTACCTATGGCCTTCCATACTTCTTCCATTTTGTTTTCGGGGACAAAAATCCGGCGGATACCGGTACAACGCTGCCCGGCTTTCAGCGTCATTTCTTTACGAATCTCCTTTATAAATATGTCCCATTCGGGCATATCGGGAGTTACTTTTTCACCCAGTACTATGCAGTTGAGTGAATCGGCTTCCATGTTGAACGGAACATTGTTCTCCAGGATCGCCGGTGTCTTTTTCAGCATCAGGCCGGTTGAGGCGCTGCCTGTAAAAGTCACTACATCCTGCGAAGTAACATGGCTTAATAAGTCACCGGCACTGCCGCAAATCAGTTGCAGAGAACCTTCCGGTAAAATGCCGGAAGCAATGATTTCTCTCACTACCGCCTCAGTAAGGTAGGATGTTACTGTTGCCGGTTTTACGATGGCCGGCATACCTGCCAGCAGGTTAACAGCAATTTTCTCCAGCATACCCCAAACAGGAAAGTTGAATGCATTGATATGTATGGCCACACCTTCTTTGGGCGAAAGGATATGGGTGCCCATAAACGTATTATGCTTGCTTAGATTGTGGCTTTCGCCGTCAATACAGATCACATCATCCGGAAATTTTCGGCGAAGTGAAGCGTTGGCAAATAAATTGCCGATTCCACCCTCAATATCCACCCAGCTGTCGGCCTTAGTAGCTCCCGTTTTATAACTGATTTCGTAAAACCCGGGCAAATGGTTTCTTAAATACATGGCCAGTGCTTTAAGCATATTTCCCCGCTGGTGAAAGGTCATCCTACGGAGGGCGGGGTTTCCCGTTTTGCGGGCATACTCCACAATGGCTGAAAAATCAAGGCCCCTGGTAGTAGCCGAGGCAACAGGTTCACCTGTTACAGCATTGAATAAAACTTGTCCGTCACCATCGCCGGTTACCCATCTTCCCCTTATATAATTTTCAAGTTTTGTCATATGGCTTTGCTGGTTTTAAGCAACGAAATTACCCGAATTTGGATATACCGTTTTCAACTGATTTTTGTCATGGCTCCTACTATTCTATAAATCTAACTTTGCACTTCCAAAAACGTTTCAATATGAAGAAAATAATATCAATTATCGTCATGGTTGCTGTGTTATTCATCAGCAAATCCACTACTGCACAGGAAAAAGCCAAATGGACAGAAAAAGATGCCTTTCACAAAGTAATGAGTGAAACCTTCCACCCTGCTGAGGAAGGTAAACTGGAGCCTATTCGCAAAAGGAGCCAGGAAATGGTGGATGCCGCCATTGCCTGGAAAAACTCAACAGCCCCCGCAGGATATGATAAAGAAAAAATTAAGAAAGACCTTAAAAAACTGGTAAAAGGCACACGGGAATTAAATAAAGAAATACAAAAAAACGCTTCCGATAAAGACATTAAAGAAGATTTGACGGAACTTCATGATTTATTTCACCAGATAACTGAAAAGTGCTCAGGTGAGGATCACAAATAAACAAATCAATTTATCATGAAGAAAATCCTGTTTGTTATTATTTCATTATCGGCACTTGTATTAATTTCCTGCAGCAGCGGGGATAAAAAACATGACCATAGTGGCCACCCAACAGATGAGCCCAAAACAGCTGCTGACAGCCTTTACAATGATGTAATGGCCGGCCACGATGAAGTAATGCCCAAAATGGGAAAGATCCGCGGGGCACAAAAAGAAGCACAACGGCTTATAGACTCCATCAAGGCTTTGCCGCCAAAGGCACAAGCAGTTGCAGCATCATTAAAAACAAAACTGGAGGAATTGTTAAAGGAACTGGGCTATGCCGATTTCGAAATGGACAAATGGATGACGGAGTTCAATATGGATTCTGCAAAAGAGAATCTTGAGCAAAGGGTAAGGTACCTGGCTGATGAAAAGCTGAAAGTGAATAAAGTAAAAGACGCTATCCTTAAAAGCCTTGCCAAAGCAGACTCCCTGCTGAAAAAATAATTTGTTTTGATTTTCGTATCACTCACTCCGGGTTTTAGCCCGGAGTTTTTTATGCTAAAGCCTGCCGGGCGGCTCTACCCCAAACTGGCGAAGATGGTGAAGGGCATGCTTATACAGCAATTGAACATTTTGTTCAAAATTAAGATCGCCGAAAAAAGGGTTTCGGGTAACGAGGTGCGGATCTTTTTCAAAAGCTTCAAAAAAAGTAATCAGTTCTTCCTGCAACTCGCCTATGGCTGCCTGCAGGGTGCCGTTCCGTAAAGGTGCCGGCTCTTCGCCCATCAAAGGGTTCTTTGTATTTTCCCTGAAAGGTTTATCGCTCATTAAGAATGACCTCATTGTTTCCAGTTGTTCGGGAGGCACCATTATTTTATCCATTTTAAGACGGCCGTTGGCACATCGAAGGGCATCACCGGCAAAATGCTCTACCATTTGCTGTACATTCATTTTACCCCAGCGGGGTGCAGTGCCGGGCTGAATTTGCTGCAGCAGCGAAACAAATTTTGTACGAAGAAAATTTTCTTTTTCCAAACTCATAAAATAAAGATTCGGAAAAGCAATTTACAAAAACGGAAAATAAAAAACCCCTTATTGTGATAAGGGGTAACCAGCTGAAGAGAAAAGAGCTTATTCCATCCTGTTATCAATAGCAGAGCAGATAGAAGAAAAAATTTGGTCCACACTACCTTCCCCTTTTACGGACTGGTATTTTTTAACCCGTTTATAGTGTTCAGCAACTGGTGCAGTTTCTTTCAGGTAAACAGCAAAGCGTTTACGGATAACATCTTCATTGGTATCATCACTTCTGCCGGAGGTTTTTCCCCGGTTCAGCAGTCTTTTTACTAATTCTTCTTCTGAAACTTCCAGCGCTACCACGGCTGAAATGGATGTCATTTTCAGATCCAGTAAATTATCGAGTGCCCTCGCCTGCGCCACTGTACGGGGAAAACCGTCAAACAAAAAACCTTTGGCACCTTTATGTTTATCGAAATAATTGTCCACCATTCCAATTACCACTTCGTCCGGCACCAGCTGACCTTTATCCATAAAACTTTTGGCTTCCATGCCCAGCGGTGTTTGCTGCGCAATTTCCTCCCTCAATAAATTTCCGGTGGAAAGATGGACGAGACCGTATTTGGCTACCAACTTATCCGATTGAGTTCCTTTTCCGCTTCCCGGGGGCCCGAATAATACAAGATTGAACATAAACAATTAGTGTCTGGTTATGGGACAAATATAATGTACGGGCCCCGCATTCTGCCTGTTTCTCCTCAGTTTGAAAACCTGGTTTTTTCCGGGGTTTTGTTAAGGTTTTGTTTACTCCGGTGGTTTGAAAAAGCGGGCAAACCTTGTAGCCGTAAATTTGTTAAACCAGCATATGAATAAAATACTCGGATATCCGCTTTTGCTGGCCCTGGCAGGCCTCTTGCAGCAATGCAGTTACTCTCAAAATAATACAAACCCGAAAAAGGAAAAAACAATGGATACTACTAAAAAGGATAACCCGGTTTATTCAAATACAGATACTTCCAAAGTAGTGATGAACGAGGAAGAATGGAAGAAAGTTTTGCCGGCAGATGTATTTTATATTGCCCGGCTAAAGGGAACGGAAAGACCCTGGACCAGCAAGTTTGAAAATTTCAAAGAGGTTGGTACATATTATTGCGCAGCCTGTGGTAACCCGCTTTTTAAAAGTGATACAAAATTTGACAGTGGCTGCGGCTGGCCAAGTTTTTATGAGCCTATCAGCAAAGGAAGCATTATTTATACCCCCGATAACAGCCATGGTATGGAAAGAACAGAGGTACAATGCGGCCGCTGTAAAGCCCATTTAGGCCATGTATTCGATGACGGGCCTCCGCCCACAGGGCTTAGGTATTGCATCAATGGTGTTATACTGGATTTCAAAAAAGCACAGGAGGCGGAAAAGAAATACCAGGATAAGCAAGAATAAGCAATCAGTTATAAATCGAAAAGCCCGGCTAAATCCGGGTTTTTTATTTTTTCAACCCCTAGTATTCCGATAAATTTACTGTCCCAAAATAAGATGCTTATGTATGCCTTTAAAAAGAGTTGTTTAGTAATAGCCCTCATTTGCATTTATGTACTTTCCGCTGATGCACAGATCAATAAAGAACAACCCATGCCGGTTGACCCAAAAGTAAAGATCGGGCGGCTGGCCAATGGCATGACTTATTACATAAGGCATAATTCTAAACCGGAAAAAAGAGCAGAACTAAGGCTGGTGGTAAATGCAGGTTCCGTACTGGAAGACCCGGATCAGCTGGGGCTGGCACATTTTATGGAACACATGAACTTCAACGGCACAAAGCGGTTTCCAAAAAATGAACTGGTAAGTTACCTGCAAAGCATCGGTGTGCAGTTTGGCGCCGACCTGAATGCTTACACCGGTTTTGATGAAACGGTTTACATTCTTCCGGTTCCGACAGATAAACCCGAACTGTTGGAAAAGGGATTACAAATACTGGAAGACTGGGCACACAATGCCACTCTCGACTCTGTTGAAGTGGAAAAAGAAAGAGGTGTGGTTATTGAAGAATGGCGGCTGAGCCGTGGTGCAGATGAAAGGATGATGAAGCAGACATTACCCGTTCAATATAAAGGATCAAAATATGCGGACAGATTGCCCATCGGTACATTGGAGTCGCTGCAAAATTTTTCTCATGCTGCCTTGAAAAGATTTTACAAAGAATGGTATCGTCCGGACCTGCAGGCCATTGTTGTTGTGGGCGATATTGATGTAAATGAAATGGAACAAAAGGTCAGGGATGTTTTTGGAGATATACCTGCACCCGCAACACCGCGGAAAAGGGAAGACTTTCCGGTACCTGATCATGCGGAAACCCTGACCGTTGTAGCCAAGGATAAGGAAACTGCTTTCCCGTCCGTGGAAGTTATGTTCAAAAAAGATCCGCAGCCGGAAACAACAATCGGAGACTATGTACGCTATATGAACCGCCTTTTGTTTACCGGTATGCTGAATAATCGTTTTCGGGAAACTACGTTGAAAGCAAATCCCCCGTTTGTATCGGCCGGAGCCTACTATGGCAATACCTATGCCCGCACAAAAGATGCCTACCAGTTGTATGCCAACAGCAGTGATACCGGCATGGCCCGTTCATTGTATGCGTTGATGGAAGAAGGCCGGAGGGTATTACTGTATGGTTTCACACCGGCAGAATTTGAGCTGCAGAAAAAACAGGTACAGAGCTATTATGACAGGATCTTCAATGAAAGGGAAAAAGAAGAGTCATATAAATATGTTGATGAATACGTAAATAATTTCCTCATCAACGAACCCATTCCCGGCATTGAATGGGAATATGATTTTGTAAAGCAATACCTCGCCACTGTAAAGCTGGAAGATGTAAACGGACTGGCAAAACAATGGATAACACCCACCAACCTGGTAGTAACCTTAAATGCGCCTGAAAAAGAAGGAGTGAAAATACCCTCGGACGAAGAAGTAAAGGCTGTTTTAGGTGCTGTGGAAACGGCAAAAATAGAACCCATTAAAGAAAAGGCACTTGCCACTTCTCTGATGGATGCCAGCAAACTAAAACCCGGCAAAATCATCAGCAGCAAAACAGATGAAGACCTTGAAACAACCACCCTCAGGCTTTCTAACGGGGCTACCGTTGTATTAAAGTCTACCAATTTCAAAAACGATGAAATTCTTTTCCGGGCATTCAGTAAAGGAGGCCACTCTACAGTAAAAGATGCAGACTATTATTCCGGACTGTATGCTTCGCAGATTATCATGCAAAGCGGCGTTGGTAATTTTTCAGCTATTGAACTGGGCAATATGCTCAAGGGGAAAAACACCAGTTTGTCTGCCAATGTTGCCCTGTACAGCGAAGGAATGAATGGAGGTACCATTCCAAAAGAAACGGAAACCCTGATGCAGCTGATACACCTGCACTTCACATCGCCGAGAAAGGATAAAGAAGCCTTTGAATCCTTCCGTACAAGACAAAAGCAACTATTCGGCAACCTGATGGCCAACCCGCAAATATTTTTCAGCAGTGAGTTCCAGAAGCTGATGACCAAAAATCATCCGCGGGCAGGTGGTGTTCCAAAACCAGAAGATCTTGACAAAATTAACCTTGATAACAGCTTCCGCATTTATAAAGAACGATTTGCCAACGCCGGTGATTTTACCTTTGTTTTTGTCGGTTCTTTCCAGGAAGACAGCATCCGTCCATTAATTGAAAAATACATTGGGAGCCTTCCCGGCAAGGCACAGAAAGAATCCTTCAGGGATCTTGGTATCCGAAACCCTACTGGCAAGATTGACAAGACGGTAAATAAGGGCACCGATCCTAAAAGTATTGTTACCATGGTATTTAATACTCCGGCCACGTATAACAGCAAAGATGCATATGCCCTTAACTGCCTTGGTGAAATAATGACAATTAAACTGGTAGAACAGCTAAGGGAAGAAAAAGGAGGAGTATATGGTGTGAGTGCCGTCGGAAGCATGCAGCGAATACCTGTAACCGGCTCCATGTTCACTATCTCATTCCCCTGCTCACCCGATAACACAGATACATTGAGCAACGCTGCAATGGATGAACTGAAAAAAATAATAAAAGAAGGAGTAACTGCCGCCGACCTTGAAAAAATAAAGGAGCAGCAGAAACGAAAACTGGAGGTGGATGTTAAGCAGAATATTTTCTGGATGAGCAGCCTGGCTGATGCATTATTTTATGGCACTAACCCGGATGAAATTTTGAATAAGCAAAAAATGATTGATGGGCTTACCTCTAAAATGATACAGGATGCGGCTAAGAAATATATCAATACTGAAAAATATATCAGAATGGTATTAAAGCCGGAAGCAAAGGATGAGAAGCCTAAAAAACCTTTTTAATAATTTCGGATGAGGTTTGCCCGTTTAATCTTGTTTTTTATCCTCGCATTGATAGTGGTTACTGCAAGCCTGTCTTTTTTATTGCCTGTCAGTCAGAAAGCTGAAAGAACCGTAACCATAAAAGCTCCGGCCGAAACCATATACAGGCACTTACAGTTACTCGAAAATTTTCTTAAATTCTCAGTGTGGACGCAACAGGATTCTTCAGCAAAATATACTATGTCCGGCAACGATGGCACAAAAGGGGCGACATGTTACTGGCGGGGCAATCCTCAAATATCCGGCGAAGGCAACATTGAAATAACAGCCTTGAAAGAAAATAATAGTGTTCAGCATGCCATTCATTTCACAGCTCCCCAAAAAAGGGATGCTACTTCACTTTTTTCATTGAATGAAAAGAACGGAATTACAACCGTAACCTGGAATTTTGAAATGAGTACCCGCCGGCCATGGAATATTTTCAACCTTTTCTATAGTATGGATAAAGAAATGGGAAAGGATTTTGAAGATGGCCTTGCCTCCTTAAAATCAACGATTGAAAAAACTGCCGGCACATCAGGCAGCGAAGGGTACGATGTATTAACAATGGATTTTCCTGCTACCAGTTTTGCTACTATCCGTCAAAAGGTAAAATGGAGTGATATCCGTTCATTTTATTCGGCGCATATCCCGATCATTCATAAAGATGCCGAAAAAGAAAATGCTTCTCCCGGAACCTCATCGGTTTTATTTTATAGTTGGGACGAGAAGGAGCAACAGACTGATATGGCGGCTGCACTACCTGTAAACGGGGGGAACCGTTTTGGCAACAGAATAATTGCAACGACAGCTATACCTGCTTCCAAAGCTGTATACATTAATTATTATGGTTCCCCTGAAAGAACTCCGGATGCTTTCCCGGCTCTATATGCTTACCTGGAAAATAAAAAATTAAAACACCGGTTTCCGATCATACAGCAATATATCATCGGTCCAGACTCACAAAAAGACACAGCCCGTTGGCTCACCAAAATCGTCTTTCTTGTTGATTGATCACTAAGCCACCCTAGCTCAGCTGGTTAGAGCAGCTGTTTCGTAAATAGCAGGTCGAGAGTTCGAATCTCTTGGGTGGCTCTTTTTTTTATTAACTTACTGTATCAACCAAAACCTCATTCAACATGAAGATGAACACAGGGGCCTGGATAGGCCTTATTGGCGGAGCAATTGGTACACTGGCTGCCATTGCTGCGGTAATCGCCACTTCCGGATCATCCGGTATCTATATTACATTAGGAATACTTCTGTTTATCGGAGGCATGGGGTTTCTTACCTACAAAATGATTTTTGGCCCCATGATCAATGCCAGCAGGTTGCAAAAAACCGGCTTGTCAGGCACAGCCCGGATTCTTGAAGTACGGGATACAGGTGTTACCATTAATAATAACCCACAGGTAAAACTCATTGTTGAAATAAAAAGCAGCCTGGGGCAGCGCTACAATGCCGCTATCAAAACACTTGTTTCCAGGATAAATCCTTTTGTTTACCAGCCGGGCATGGAAATACCTGTCAAAATTGATCCAAACAATGAGCAAAACGTAGTTATTGATCAATCGGGCCGTACTGCCACTTTGCCCGCCGGCTCTCCAAATATGGACCACCTAAAAGCGGAACTGGAACAAATGCAAAAGGAACAGGAGGCTTTAGCCGTTTCCGGACGGCCTGCTAAGGCTATTATCAAAAAACATACATGGCTCGGCATAAATGTAAATGGCAATAATCCTTACGTGGAACTGGATGTACAGGTAATTCCAGACAATTCCCCCTCCTTCAGTGGCAAAACAAAGGCGGTTATAGCGGAAGCATCTGTCCCTAAATTTCAGCCTGGCTGCGAAATATTTGTCAAGTACGATTATTACGACAACAGTAAGATTGCAGTTGACCATTCCTGATGTTAGGTCTGTACAATTCCATTACTTTTGTCCCAAAGGATGGGGTTATGAAACTTTCTCATTTATCTGAAACACTGATTGGTTCTGAAATAGTAAAATTAGGCGGCGAAATCAGGGAAAAGATCCGCCAGGGCGAAAGAATCTACAATTTTACTATCGGAGATTTTGACCCTTCCATTTTCCCCATACCAAAAGAACTGGAAGATGCCATTGTGGAAGCCTACCGCAAGCATTTTACCAACTACCCGGCTGCAGAAGGAAACCTTGACCTGAGGGAAGCTGTTCACTCATTTATGAAGGATACCGAAGGGCTTGATTACAGCACCAACGAAATACTTATAGCCTCCGGCGGACGTCCGCTCATTTATACTGTTTTTAGGGCCATTTGTGATGAGGGAGATAAAATTCTTTACGCAGTTCCCAGCTGGAATAACAACCATTATACACATTTTGTCGGAGGACAGCATATTGTTATTGAAGCCACCGCCGAAAACAACTTTATGCCCACAGCAGCTGATCTGCAGCCGCATATTGGCGATGCAGTACTGCTCTCCCTATGCTCTCCGCAAAACCCAACAGGTACCACCTTCCGCAAAGAAGAACTGGAAGCAATATGTGACATGGTGATTGCAGAAAATAAACGTAGAGCTGCCGATCAGAAAAAACTGTATGTAATGTATGACCAGATGTACTGGCACCTCACTTTCGGAACTATTCAGCATTACAATCCGGTATCTCTGCGCCCGGAAATGAGGGAGTACACTATTTTCATAGACGCTATCAGTAAAGTGTTTGCAGCAACCGGTGTAAGAGTAGGCTGGGGAATGGGTCCGGCCGCTGTTATCAGCAAAATGAAAACAATCCTTACCCATATTGGCGCATGGGCGCCAATGGCAGAGCAGAAAGCCGTAGCTTATTATCTCAACAACAGGGATGCCATTAAAAAATATTTAGACCACTTTAAAGCTGAAATAGAAATACGCCTCAGAAAAATATATGACGGCTTTATTCACCTTAAGAACCAGGGGCACCCGGTAGATGCTATTGCGCCGGAAGCAGCCATCTATCTTACCATCAAATTTGATCTTGCGGGTAAAAAAACAAAAGAGGGAAAAGTGCTGGCCAATCAATCTGAAGTAACAGCTTACCTGCTCAATAATGCCGGGCTGGCCGTAGTACCTTTTTATGCTTTTGGCGCAGAGAAAAACTCGCCCTGGTACAGACTAAGCGTAGGCACCTGCAAGAAAGAGGAAATGGATGAGATGTTTGCTAAATTAAATCAGGCCCTGGAAGGTCTCAGCTAATTGCCGGTTTCAGTATTAATTTTTATTGATCAGAAAACGGAAGGGTCTTAACCTGTAAAACCGGGTTTCCTTTAAAATTACGGAAGACTTTGATGTGATGCGGTTTCTGTTAACCAGCTCATGAGCACGGCAAAAAGCCTCAGGTGTTTCTACCGTTTTCAAAATGGTATCAAGACATACCATTTCTTTTTCGGAAATCCGTTCGTTTATCCCTGCATGCCGGGTAGTCACCAGTATGTCACGATTGGAGAATATCATTGTTGTTGGTTCCTGTTTCTGCTCATTCTTAATAGCCTGTCATGCCTTTATGGCTCGGGCATCCGCAATTTTTTCCGCCCTTTCCGCCACCGGAATAATAATTCTTGTTGCAGGCAGTAAAAAGCAATGCACCGAATAATAACACGAACAGGACTATTTTGTTGATAGGCTTCATATCTTCAGAATTCTAAATTAAAACTATTTTACAAACAAATTAGTGTGCTGTTGAGCCAAAAGAAGCAAAAAATTAACCCTGATCAGACAGATGACGGAAAATTACCGGGTAATGACAACAATCCCGGGCAAAAACCCCGGCCGGAAGGCAGGAAGGCCCGCATTTTGGTAGCCCCGCTGGATTGGGGGCTTGGCCATGCCACCCGTTGTATACCTGTTATCAGGGAACTTTTGGCACAGAACGTCGAAGTATGGCTGGCCAGTGAAGGATCCCAGGAAAAATTATTAAGGCTGGAATTTCCTGATTTGCCTTTTCTGCAACTAACGGGATACCGGGTAAAATATGCTGCAACAGCAATGGGGTTGGCCTGGAAGATGCTGGCACAATCGCCCCGCCTGACAAGGGCCATAAAAGCAGAAAATTTATGGCTGAAAAAAAAGGTGGAGGAATACCGGTTTGACGCTGTTATTAGTGATAACCGATTCGGGTTATATCACCCTTCTGTTCCCTGTATTTTCATCACTCATCAATTGATTATCAAAACCCCTTTTGGTAAGTGGTCCGAAAAAATAATTCAGAAAAGAAACTACCGGTACATCAACCGGTTTAGCCAGTGCTGGGTACCTGACCTGCCCGGCAACAATAACCTGGCAGGTGATTTATCGCATCCCGAAAAAAAACCGGATATCCCCCTTTATTATATCGGAATTCTATCTCGTTTTGCAAAACTGCCGCTTCATGAAAAAAAAGGTCATTTATTGATTACACTATCCGGACCTGAACCCCAGCGAAGTTTATTGGAAAATATCATCCTCCGGGATATTATTAAATATGAAGGTACTGCAACTATTGTGCGGGGTCTGCCCGGTGATGCAACCTTGCTTCCATCAACGAATCAAATCAGGATATATAACCACCTGGCGGCTGACAGGCTGAATGAAGAAATGCAGTCGGCAGAATTAGTCATCAGCCGCAGCGGATATAGTACAGCCATGGACCTGGCGACTATGCAAAAGAAAAGCATTTTGATACCCACACCCGGGCAAACAGAACAGGAGTACCTGGCAAAATATTTTATACAAAAAGAATTTGCCAGTTGCGCTTTACAGGAATATTTTTCCTTACCGGCAGAAGTTGAAAAAGCCCGGTTATTTCCTTGCCATTGGCCTCCGGTTGATTCCACGGGATTACTTAAGCAACAGATACACAACTTACTGAAGGAAATATTGTAACCCTTTCATTTACCTTTGCCCGGCTTAATTTAAAGTGAGTGAGCAGCAACCTAAAAGCACATATAGCTGTATTATTTACAAATATTTTTTTTGCTGCCAATTTCAGCCTGGTAAAACATGTATCCCCGGCACTGATTGGGCCGTATGGCTTAAACATTATCCGGGTAGGAGTAAGCCTCACATTATTCTGGTTGCTGTGGTCTTTTGGCAAAACCTCTGCCAGGATACAGCGGCAACACTTACCCCGCTTCATCCTCTGCGGATTAACGGGTGTGGCCATTAACCAGATGCTTTTCATTAAAGGCCTTACCCTGACATCCACCATTCATGCTTCGCTTTTGATGTTATGCACTCCATTGCTCATTACTTTGTTTGCCTTCTGGATTTTAAAAGAAACAGTTACCCTGTTAAAAGTGATCGGGCTTATGCTGGGAGTTGGCGGTGCCACACTGCTGATCATGAATAAAGAGTCTGGCGGAACGGCATCGCTAAGCGGTGACCTACTGATTGTTATGAATGCAATTTCTTATGCCTTTTATTTCATCCTGGTCAAACCACTCATGGAGGTTTATCATCCGCTGCATATAATAAGATGGGTATTTACAATAGGCCTGCTGCTTATTTTACCTTTCGGCTGGTTACAGTTTGATGCAATCCGCTGGCAGGATTTCCGCATCAAAGATATCGGAGCATTATTGATGATTGTAGTATGCGGTACTTTTTTGGCTTATAGTTTCAACATCTATGGCATACGTCATCTTGGTGCAGCTGTTACAGGTTCATACATTTATACGCAGCCGGTTTTTGCAGCGCTGGTAGCAGTTTTCTTTCTTGGAGAAAAATTTACATCGGAAAAACTAATCGCAGGAGTTTTAATTTTTACCGGAGTATTCCTCGTCAGCCGTAAACGACCACTTAAATGGTTCGAAAAAGCCGAATCGGAAAACTACGATACCCGTTAAAGTAGTAGTACTCCATTTTTACAATTTGCCATTCAGGAATTGCAGTACCCGGGATTTGTTTATCTATTTTCGGTATACCAAAAATCCAATCAGAATGAAAAATCTACAAACTGCCGTTGCAGGCTTGTTCATCAGCGCTGCTTTATTCCTTACCAGTTGTTCCCCTGATTATGATAACATATCAACAACAGAAGAAGTGCTGACCCGTAATGCCTGGCAAATTGACCATTTTTCCAGGTCATCTCAGAATCTTACCAGTGAGTTCAGTAACAATACACTGTACTTCAGCAATAACGGCACATTGATATGCCGTAATAGTTCCGGACAGTGTACCGGTAGCTGGAGTTACTCTGCCAGTACCACTTCAGAAACTATTCTCATACAATTAAATAGTCAGGATGCCCGCATGCAGCAGTTAAATCAAACCTGGCAATTGGCTGCCAGAAATTTATCCAATATTCAATTGCAGCAAACCGATCCTTCCGGAAACAGCGAATTAAGGATCCGGGTAGCACAGTAATCAAAGAATAGATTTCGGATAATCGAAGAACCAAAATTCTTTGGTGGCACTCTTAAATTCTTTCCAGGTGTCCGTATTGACTTTAATTGCAAACACACCACATGTAGGTATATTGTCGATACGGGCATCTGTTAATTGATTGGCAAAATCTGTAAGGCCCGGATTGTGTGAAAACAAAGCAATGGTATCAAATTTATCTTCTGCATTTTCAATAGCAGTATAAAAAGCAGCATCGCCGGCCATATACAGATCATTTGTAAAAAAGACCCTGCTTTTTTTTAATTCATAAACTTCCGCAAATGATTTCGCTGTTTTGGCAGCCCTTTTGGCGGTGCTTGAAAGAATAGCATCGATTATGATTTTTTTTTCAAGTAATCGCTTTGCCATAGCCGGCGCATCTTTTTTACCCCTGTCATTAAGGGGCCTTTCAAAATCTTCTAATGCCGGATTTCCCCAATCGCTTTTGGCATGACGGACAAGCAATAATTTTTTCATTACCCGGTAATTTAGGAGAAAGATATAAAAAAAGAAAAGGTCTAATAACCTCTGACATTCCTGCCTTCCATATAATTCATAAACGCCATGTTCACTACTTTGTTTCCACCGGGAGTGGGATAGTTACCGGTAAAATACCAGTCTCCCAGGTTGTTAGGGCAAGATTTAAGAAGATCTTCAATACTTTGAAAAATTACCTGTACAGGAACTTCAAATCCGGCAGGAGTGATCAATTCTGCTATCTTCCCGGAGATCTCTACTGTAGTGAACCGTTTGTAGAGTTGCTTTACCACATTTTCTGTGTGCAGTTGGTTGTTACGCTTCAATTCTTTGCATTTGCCAAATAATTCAGTAAGAAAATCATCCTGCTTCTGTTCTTTTAATAAAGCCACCGCAGCGTTAAATGCTATAAAGTCGCCCATTTTACTCATATCTATTCCATAACAGTCGGGGTAGCGTATTTGCGGAGAAGAGGAGACCACAATTATTTTTTTGGGGTGAAGCCTTCCCAGCATACGGATAATACTTTCTTTAAGAGTGGTGCCCCTTACGATAGAATCATCAATAACAACCAGTGTATCCAGCCCGGGACGGACAGTGCCGTACGTTATGTCATAAACATGCTGCACCATTTCATTGCGGCTTACATCTTCTGTGATAAAGGTGCGCATCTTCACATCCTTAATGGCTATTTTCTCTACACGGATACGGCGATTGATCATTTCCTTCAGTTTCTCTTCATCATACTCTTTGCCCCAGCTAAGGATGCGTTCTGCCTTTATCTTATTCAGGTAATCCTCCATACCTTTTAACATGCCGTAAAATGCAGTTTCTGCTGTGTTGGGTATGAAAGAGAATATGGTGTTTTTCAGGTCGTGGTCAATGGCATTTAATACCTGTTCACTCAGGTTATAACCAAGGGCCTTTCGTTCACGGTAAATTTTTTCATCACTGCCCCTTGAAAAATAAATTCGTTCAAAACTGCAGGCCATTCGCTCTTCAGGCTCCAGAATTTGCTCAATTAAAATAGCACCGGTTTCATCAATAATCAGGGCCTGGCCAGGTAATAATTCTTTTACCTGATCTTCCTCAAGGTTAAAAGTAGTTCGTAAGGCAGCCCTTTCTGAAGCAGCCGCTACTACTTCTTCATTAATAAAATAATAGGAAGGGCGAATACCAAATGCATCTCTGAACACAAAACCAATTCCATTTCCTGTAACTCCACCCACATGAAAACCACCATCCAGAAGGGGCAGCGTTTTCTTCAACACCTTTGTAATATCCATTTTTTGTGGCGATACCTCATCTTCTTTACAAAGGAAAGTATGCATGAGTTCTATCATCGCAGCCAGGTCGCTGAAACGGGTAGTGGGATTAGGCTCTTTTCCAATTAAAGTATAAAGCTCATCAGAGTTTACAATATTAAAGTTTCCGGCCAGGGCCAGGTTACGGGCAGGAATAGTATCACGGTTAATAAAAGGATGGCAATATTCTACTTTGTTTTTTCCCTGGGTACCATACCGCAGATGCCCAAGCAGCAGTTCACCCAAGAAGCCTACATGCCCTTTCATCAGTCCGGGGTGATTTTTAATATTCGGATGATATTTTTCCAATTCATCAATCTCCTTACCAATCTGTTGAAAAATATCGGCGATCGCCTGTGTGGCATTACTCCGAATGCGATGCATAAATGGATAGCCGGGCTCTACATTCAATTTAACAGCTGCCACACCGGCTCCGTCCTGCCCGCGGTTGTGCTGTTTTTCCATCAGCAGATAAAGCTTGTTTAACCCCCACAGCACAGTTCCGTATTGCTGCTGGTAGTAGGAAAAGGGCTTTCTAAGCCTGATGAATGCAAGGCCGCATTCATGTTTTATTGCATCGCTCATGAAGGTTGCAAAGGTAGGTTATTCAGTCGTTTTATTCTTCATTGCATTAAGCGGAATAATGACCAAAAGGCTGCAACCTTTGCCGGGGGCTGATTCCAGTTCCATTTTTCCGCTATACAGGGCTGCCCTGCCTGAAATATTATTTAAGCCCATGCCTTTACGGGTTGTAGCAGGATTGAAACCGACTCCATTATCTGATATACTGAGTATTAAATTTTCCGCATCTGCCTGAAGCCTGATCTTTACAATTGTTGCATTAGCATGGCGAATAATATTATTGAACTGCTCCTGAACAATGCGGAACAGCATTAATTTCATTTTATCAGGTATGTCCTCTTCTGAAAAATGCTGGTGAGAAAAATCAATATTGAATGCATGTGATTTCTTTATCGCATCACATAATTCCTGTATAGATTCAGTAAGGCCAAGATCCCCCAGCGTTGAAGGTACCAGTGACTGTGACAGCGACCTGATTTCGGAGATCATACCCCCAATATTTTTTAAAGACAATTGAACGAGATCCTTTATTTCTCCCGAAGCCTTGTCAAAAGCCACTTCAAGATAAAGCCTTGCAGTGGTTAATTGCTGGCTGATATTGTCATGTAATTCTTTCCCTATCAGCAATCTTTCCTTTTCCTGGGCATTGATGGTTGCTTCTGTGAGCAATCTTTGCTTTTGAACCTCCTGTTCAATTAGCTTTTCTGACAACTTCCTTTGTTCTGTTATATTAGAAAAATAAAATACGACTGCCTTAAAAATGGGATTATCCAAAAGATTGTGTGCCCTTAGTAATGTCCAAACCCATTTACCGCTTCCGGTGAGCAGGCGCAATTGCATCTGTTTGTAATCGTTTTTCCCTTTCAACTCTTCCCTGAATGTTATTTCAGCTTCTTTCCTGTCATCAGGATGTACAAAGTCGAAAATATTCCTGCCCAGCAGTTCCGCTATATTATATAAAGAAATCTGCGGCAAAGAAGGGGCGCAATAAATAATAGTGCCTTCCTGGTCGGACATTACTATTCCATCAAGCGAATTGGCAATCAGGTTACGATAGAATGTTTCACTTTGCCTTACCCTTGCTTCTGCCTTTTTACGTTCGGTGATATCCTTTCCGATTCCGAGCAGCCCGATAGCGGACCCATTATCATCTCTGATCAAGGAGATATTATGAAGAAGAAATTTTTTTTCATTATCTGCTCCGATGAAGGAAACCTCACCCCGCCAAACACCTTCTTTCAACACGATTTTATGAACCTGTTTGTGCGTATAGGGTGAATAATCTGTACGCAGAACATCCTGAAAATTTCTACCGAGTGCCTCTGATTCTGTAATACCTGTCATTTTTTCAATCATCTTATTCCAGGCGGTTACTCTAATTCTCAAATCTGTCGTCACAATAAGATCTGTTACGCTATTCAGGATAGTTGATTGCATCCGAAGCTTCTTATCACTGTTAATCAGTGCCTCCTCTGTTGTTTTTCTCAGTGTATCATCCGAAAAATAAATCGCTATTTTCCCAACGGCCGGATTATCCAGCATATTCTGTCCTCTCACCATTGTCCACAGATACTGCCCATTCTTTTTCAACAACCTGATACTTATAAACTTTACATCTTGTTTTTTGGCAATCTCTCTTTTAAAAGATTGAATAGCCAAATCCCTTTCTTCAGGATGTATATATTCAAATATATTAGCCCCTTTTATTTCCGATTCTTCATAGCCAATCAGCGTAGTAGCTGAAGGTGAAATAAAGTCTAATTGGCCGTCTATATCTGTAAGAATAATTCCATCCAGCGATTCAGCTATCAGGTTTCGGTAGAACTGTTCACTTTCGTTGAGTTTTAATTCAATATTTCTCTTCTCAGTTATGTCCTGTTGCGTACCCCATACCCGTAATAGAAATCCGTTTTCTACAATACCTGACATACTGTTCAGGAAATATAAAGCGTTGCCATTCTTATCGAACTCCTTGGTTTCAACAGAAGTGAGGTGAAATCCGTTTTTTATAAACCGAAAAATATTGTCAACTCTCTCTTCATCAGAAAAGTCAACAAACTGATGCAAGGGGGCATTTGTCAGTTCTTCCGCCTTTTCATACCCGTACATACGGGCCATATTATCGTTACATAATACCAGCCTTGAGTGCTTTTTCCAAATCTCCAGTACTTTTCGGGGATCCGTAGCAACAGGAATTGGCTCCGGGGATTCAAACATCCAAATCCCTTCTGCACTTTGTTCATAGGCCTGGTATTTTTCCAGAAATGTTTTTCTTTCCGCTTCCGACAGTCCTGATTCATCATTATGTATTACTCCAATAAACGATGCATAGTCTTTATTAGTAGCGCATATCTCACCACTCACTCTAATACTGCTGTTATTCTCCTGCTTAAACTTCAGTTTTACCTGAATCACTCTGCCGGGTGCCGAGAGTGAATGGCAGAGCTTCTCCTGGAATTCTTTTTTTTCATTCCCTTCGAGAAATGCTGATACATTTATCTGTACACCCCGATTGTCAGCTTCATTCATTCCAAGAATTGAAACAAGGGCCTCATTTATTTCAGAGCAATTTCCTTTTGCATCTACCTGCATATACAGAAACAGCTTTGAATACCGGCACAATGCACTAAATGATGATGTGGTTGTAGGTGATATCATTACAAATCTGATTCCGGAAAAAATGCTTTGTATAAAAGTATAAAATATTAGCGCTGAAGCGGTCTTAAATTCGCCCGATACCAATTAACTACTTTATATATAAGAGAAAGCCAATACCTGAGGTATTGGCTTTACATTAAATCGCAGAAAATTTATACTAGAAACCTTTTTGGTCTGTGTTATATTTTGAAAGCTGTGGACAGTCTTTAGCCGTTGCAGCATCTACCATGATATAGTAGGTGCTAAGTTTTGTTTTCAGCCACTTATCCAGCGTTTTACTCTTTTTTTCTTCCAGGGCGAATTGTGATACCCGGCTGTAATCATCCTGAAGATTCATACGATGCGGGGCTGATTTGGATTTTAAGAAAACGATGCGAACGCCTTTTTTACCCTGCTCCCCTTCAAACGGAACGGGCTGCGAAATTTCTCCTACTTTCATCTTGTCCAGCATTCCCACCATTTCTTTGTCTAGCATATCAATTGTTACATAAGTTGACCCGTCCCTGTTGGTGATAAAAGGACCTGCATATTTTGCAGCCTCATCATCACTGTACTTGGTGGCTGCTTCATTAAAAGTGAGGGTAGCTGCAATTATTTTGGCCCTTACGCTATCGAGTTTTGTGATGGCCTGCTTGATTTCAGTTTGAGTGATTGGCGGTATACGTAAAATATGGCGAACAATTGCCTCGTCACCATTACGTTGTACCATTTGAATGATATGATAACCAAACTTGGATTTTACAGGTGCGGAAATTTCGCCTTCCTTTAAACGAAAAGCGGTGGAAAGGAATATAGGATCCCATGTCTTTTCATTCCTGTTTACCTGGTACTGGCCACCACGGTCTTTGCTTCCGGGGTCCTCCGATACCTGTTTGGCCAGTTGTTCAAACGTTGTTTTTTTGTTTTCCAGCTGCTTTTTATAATTCTGCATCTCTCCGAAAATATACATCTCCAGATCACGGGAAGCCTTGGGATAAACTATAATCTGTCCTATCTCGAGTTCTGACTCATAATACGGTAAACTGTCTTTGGGAATCCTGTCGTAGAATGCTTTTACTTCATTGGGGGTGATGCGCACATTGTCAACAATTTTCCGTTGCATGGCGCCTGCCAGCTTTTGTTCTTTCACCGATTCCCTGGCATCATCTTTTATCTGGTAAATGGTTTTTCCGGCCACTTCTTCCAATGCCTCCTGGCTGCCGAACTGGTTGATGTAAAACCTGATCTTCTGATCCAGTTCTGCTTCTACTTCTTCATCGGTAACCGGTAAAGAATCTTTTTCGGCCTGCAACATCAATACTTTTGATATCAGCGCCTGCTCCATCATTATACACTCTGCATTTGGCGGCACTTGCTGGCCTTGCCTTACAGCATCAAGTATAGAATTCCGTACATCTGATTGCAATATGATCCTGTCACCTACGATAGCAGCAATTTTATCAGCCACTACTTTGGCAGACTGTTGTGGTTGTGCATTAGCCGTTAATGAAATAAAAAACAGGGATAAAACAGCAGTGATGATCTTCTTCATAATACGCATTAATCAAAAATACTTTCCCTTTAAACAGGGATCTTACCCGAAATATCTATTTAACAAAAGTTTTTTAGATAAAGAAACCCAACGGCCGGTTATCGGCTATTAAACACCCATTTTGTCATTCCAATGACATTTTCCGCCTCAACCCTTTTATGTGGCCATTAGAGTGTTCTCTTTACCTCTTCTATTTCATAAGCCTCCACTACATCACCCACCTTGATATCACTATAATTCTTTACAGTTAAACCGCATTCCATACCTGACTGAACCTCTTTGACATCATCTTTGAATCGTTTGAGAGACCCCAGTTCAGCATTGGCGCCTTCGGCTGTAGGATAAATTACAATACCATCCCTGATCAGGCGGATCTTTGAATCCCGTTTGATTTTACCATCCAGCACATAACATCCGGCCACGGTGGCTTTATCAAATTTGTATACTTCCCTTATTTCCACATTGGCCACAATTTTCTCTTGTACTTTGGGCTCCAGCATACCTTCCATGGCACTCTTCACCTCTTCAATTGCATTATAGATGATCGAATACATCTTGATCTCAATTCCGGCATTTTCTGCCAGCCTTGAAGCTTGTAATGAAGGACGAACGTTAAAGGCAATCACGATAGCATCAGAAGCTTCTGCTAAAACGATATCGCTTTCATTGATCTGACCCACGCCTTTATGAATTACACTTACCAGTATTTCATCCGTTGATAACTTCTGTAATGAATCACTCAATGCTTCCACAGATCCATCCACATCACCTTTGATGATCACTTTCAGCTCCTTGAAGCTTCCGAGTGCCAGACGACGGCCAATTTCATCCAAAGTGATATGCTTCTTGGTACGGATACCCTGTTCCCTCAGAATTTGAGCACGGCGGTAGGCTATTTCCTTAGCTTCTGCCTCATCTTCATAAACTTTGAATTTTTCACCGGCCTGTGGCGCACCGCTCAATCCAAGGATAACAGCAGGTGCCGAAGGACCCGCTTCTTCTTCCCGCTTATTTCGTTCGTTGAACATGGCTTTCACCCGTCCAAAATATTGTCCGCTTACGATCAGGTCTCCCTGGCGCAGTGTTCCATTTTCTACGAGCAAGGTTGCCACATAACCACGGCCTTTATCCAAAGTTGCCTCTATAATAGTACCGGTAGCCTCTTTGTCGGGGTTTGCTTTTAGGTCAAGTATTTCAGCCTCCAATAAGATTTTCTCCAGTAGCTTTTCTACGTTCACCCCTTTTTTGGCAGAAATCTCCTGGCTTTGGTATTTACCCCCCCACTCTTCCACCAGCAGGTTCATTTGAGAAAGCTGCTCATAAATTTTTTGCGGATTGGCACCATCCTTATCAATCTTGTTGACAGCAAAAATCATGGGAACACCGGCAGCCTGAGCATGGCTAATAGCTTCACGGGTCTGGGGCATCACAGCATCATCAGCTGCAACTACAATTACAGCAATATCTGTAACCTTGGCACCCCTGGCCCTCATGGCCGTAAACGCTTCGTGACCGGGTGTATCTAAGAATGTGATTTGTTTTCCGTTGGGCAAATCTACCTGGTAAGCACCGATATGCTGGGTAATACCTCCGGCTTCACCAGCTACAACATTTGCATTCCTTATGTAATCAAGTAATGATGTTTTACCATGGTCCACATGTCCCATGATGGTAACAATGGGCGAACGGGGTTTCAGATCTTCATCTTCATCCTCTTCCTCTTCATGCTCCATCTCCATTTGCTTTTCCATATCGATAAACTCAACATCATAACCGAATTCACTGGCTACCAGTTCGATTACTTCTGCATCCAGGCGCTGGTTGATTGACACCATGATGCCCAGGCTCATACATTTACTGATAACATCGGCAAAACTTACATCCATCAGGTTGGCTAATTCACTTACGCTGATAAACTCCGTAACCTGCAGTTTGTTATCATCCACTGCATCACCGGCCTCAGCCAATTCCTGTCTTTTTTCACGGCGCAGTTTTGCTTTCAGGTTCTTTCCTTTACCGCCACCGCCTGCCAGTTTTGCTTGTGTTTCCCTGATCTTTTCCTGTATCTCTTTTTCATCAATCAGCTTTTCTTCCCTGCGACCTCTGTTGTCGCGGCGATTACCGCCACCAGCCCTTCCGCGGTTATCCTTGTTGAATCCGCCGCCACCTTGCTTTTTGTCTGCATCTTTATTGATAAAAATCTCCCTGTGGGTATCTTTTTTCTCAATAGGTATGCGTTTCCTTTTTTTCTTTTCGTCTTTTACAGGACGGGTATCGTTGTCAACAGGTAATTCAATTTTGCCCAGAATTTTAGGGCCGGTAAGCTTTTCTACTTCAATATTTTCTATAACCGGCGGTTGCTCCTGCTCTGCTGCAACCGGCGGAATTTCTTCCTTAGCAACTACTTTTTCTTCCGGCTTTGCTTCTTCGGCTTTTGCTTTCTTTGCTTTTGCCTTAGGTGCAGTTTCTTCGGTTGTAGCTTTGGGTTCTTCCTCTTTCTTTGATTTTGCTGTTTTCTTGGGCCTTGTTGAAGAATCAATGGTTGACAAATCAATTTTCTTAACCACTTTGGGGCCTTCAATTTCAGGAGCCTCCAGCTTCACTACTTCCTCCTCAACAGGTGTTTCTTCTTTTGCCGGTTTTGTTTTTACAGGCTTCTCTTCTTCCACCACCGGTTTGGGCTCTTCTTCTTTTTCTTTTTTGGGCTTTGCAGGAGTTTTTTCTTCTTTTTTGAAAAGTATTTCCTCTTCTTCTTTTTTCTTTTTAGCCTCAGCGACTGATCCCTTGGGAAGGTCTACCTGGTCGCTCTTCATCTTGGCCGCCTTATCGCTCTGAAATTCCTGCATTGCAGAACGGTACATTTCTTCAGTAAGCTTGGACTGATCTTTTAATTCTCCTTTCTTAGCAAATCCTTTTGTTTCAAGGAAATCAATAAGGGTGTCCTTACCAATATTAAATTCCTTGGCTGCTGCTAAAATTCTCGGAAGTTTTAATTCTGCCATTAAGTTTAATTAAGTCAAAAATGTCAAATAGGTCATATGTTGTCAGTTAACGAGAAATCGTGGTCATACAAGTCGGACGTCAATGCCTTTCAATAAACTTTGACTTCTATGACCTGTATGACTTACTGACCTTTCATTTATTCTTTTTCAAATTCTTCTTTCAATACCCTTCTTACATCGGCTATTGTTTCCTTTTCAAGATCGGTCCTTCTTTCCAGTTCTTCAGCAGTGAGATCCAGTACACTTCTTGCCGTATCACATCCTACCCTCTTCAGTTCGTCAATAATCCATGTTTCAATTTCATCGCTGAATTCATCCAGATCAATATCAAAGCCTTCTTCATCACCTTCATTATCCCTGTAAACATCCAGTTCGTAGCCGGTAAGTTCTGATGCCAGTTTGATGTTGACACCACGACGGCCTATAGCCAGCGATACCTGGTCGGGCTTCAGGTAAACATTTGCATGTTTATTCTCATTATCCAATTCCATGCTGGTAATGCGGGCAGGTGTTAAAGAACGCTGAATCAGCAACTGGATATTACTTGTCCAGTTAATAACGTCAATATTTTCGTTTTTCAGTTCCCTTACAATACCGTGAATGCGGCTGCCCTTCATACCTACGCAGGCGCCAACGGGGTCAATACGGTCATCATAAGACTCTACAGCAACCTTGGCTCTCTCACCCGGATCCCTGACGATCTTTTTTATTACAATCAGGCCATCGAAAATTTCCGGCACTTCAATTTCCAGCAATTTAGCAAGAAAATCAGGAGCGGTGCGGGAAAGAATGATAACAGGATTGTTGTTCTTCATATCCACTTTTTTCACTACAGCCCTTATTGATTCTCCTTTTTTGAAATAATCCTGGGGTATTTGTTCGCTCTTTGGTAAAATCAACTCGTTACCTTCTTCATCCAGCAGCAATATTTCTTTTTTCCAGACCTGGTAAACTTCCGCACTGATAATCTCCCCGATCCTGTCGCCGTATTTCTTGGCCAGTACATTTTTCTTCAGATCGCTGATGCGGCTGGCGAGGGTTTGTTTTGCGGCCAAAATTGCCCTGCGTCCGAAATCGAGCAGGTCAATTTCTTCATATAATTCCTCCCCCACTTCAAAATCGGGTTCAATTTTTATAGCATCTGAATAACCAATTTGTGCCAGGGGATCTTCCACCTGCCCGTCTTCCACAATGATACGGTGCCGCATAATTTCAAGGTCGCCTTTTTCAGCATTTACGATAACATCAAAATTTTCATCGCTGCCGAATTTTTTGCGAAGCAGTGTTTTAAATACATCTTCCACTACTTTCATCATGGTAGGGCGGTCTATATTTTCCGCCTCCTTAAAGTCCTGGAACGCCTCAATCAGGTTGATACTTGCCATAGCAAAACAATTTTCGATTTTCAACTGCGGTTTCAGCCAGAGATTTTTTGAACCCGCAATCAGAATTTAATTTGAATTTTAGTTGATTTTATTTGATCAAAAGGAAAAGTATGTGTAACCACTTCCTGTTTTTTACCCTTTCCTTTAATTTCTTCCACCATAATTTCTGTATCTGTTACAGCTACCAGTTTACCTTCTTTTTTTACTCCGCTGATATCTGTTACTTCCACAAAACGGCCATTGTTTTTCAGGTACTGGCGATGCATTTTTAATGGCTCATCCAAACCCGGAGATGAAACTTCCAGCGAAAAATCGCCACCCGGAAACATGCCTGACTCCTCCAGCTGCTTATAAAGCCGGCGGTTGTAACTAACCAATTTTTCAATGCTAATCCCCTGATCCCCATCAATATATACTTTAATATTATTGGTAGGCTTAATTTTTACCTCTACAAGGAATAGGTCCTGTTCAGGCCTTATAAGGTCTGTTACTTTTTGCTCAACTGTGCTTATCAGAGAATCTGTGTTCATGCTATATAAAAGAAGAAGGGAACGGCCTCGTTCCCTTCATACGTCTATTTCCGCTGCAAATGTAAGGCAAGTATATATATGAGCCAAATTACAGTTGCATTAAGCCGCACCGTTAATGAATAGATAAACGTATCAATATGAGCCGGTCCAAAAAGCAACCGGCTTGTATCTTTACACCGTGAAATACGTTTTATTAGCCATTTTTATCTACATCGCTTACCAGTTTATATTCAGGCTGGTTGT
>DASUDW010000142.1:0-48031 GCA_036275415.1 Chitinophagaceae bacterium
ATGGAACAGGTAAAAAATGACACCACTTTTTATAAGGCCTTTAAAAACCTGCGGGTGCTGGGTTTTACTTCCTGGAATGATATCCGTATCCGGGATAAAAAAGGTAATATAAAAGCGGCACTGCTCAGCAAAACCAGGCAGCTCCGTAACAATGGCTGCCGGTCTATGGAAGTTTTGTCTGAGAAAACCACCGGCGATTTTTATGAAAGTGATGGCGGTTACAATTATTACACGGCCGATCTGTATGCAGGCTTGTTTTTTACATCCGGATCAGTATGCGGGGAAAACAATGTAGTAAAAGGGACAGATTTCCGACCCCGGTCTAAATCTGGCCTGGCCAAACACAAAGAACAATTGAAAATGCTTTTTTTCAACCCGGGTAAAAAAATACCCGGTATTCCCTTTATCGGTGATAAGATCAACATCTTCGATCCGGAAAAAGCGGCCTTGTACGATTTCCTCCTTGACTATGGCGATTATGAAGGGCAGTCCTGTTATGTTTTTACGATTAGATCAAAAAAAGAACTGAACAGCAGCGAAAAAAATGATATTGTGATTGACAGCATGGTCACTTTCTTTCATACCAAAACGCTGGAGGTAATGGCCCGGCGGTATGATATGAGTTATGATGCCGGCGTTTACGACTTTGATGTGCACATGGAAGTGGAGATGACAAAATTCGGCGAATACCTGGTGCCCAAACTGCTCCGCTATATCGGCAACTGGGATGTGGTAATGAAGAAAAGGGAAAGAGGTATGTTCACCGCCACTTTATTTGATTTTACAAAATAGTACTAACGGTTACCAATGGTCTCTGTATACTTTCTCCATTTTTCAATTACACCGGCCAAATCTTGCGGCAACGGCGATTCGAAAAAGAGGTCCTTACCGGTGGAAGGATGAACAAAGCCCAGTGTTTTGGCGTGTAATGCCTGCCGGGGGCACAACTGGAAACAGTTTTCTACAAATTGTTTGTATTTGCTGTACACCGTTCCTTTTACAATTTTATCGCCCCCATAAAAATCATCGTTGAATAGAGGATGCCCGAGATATTTCATGTGCACCCGTATCTGGTGCGTCCTGCCGGTTTCCAGTATACATTCCACCAGGGTTACATAGCCGAACCGTTCTATCACCCTGTAATGGGTGATGGCTTCCTTGCCATGGTCTCCTTCCGGGTAGGCTTCGAATAATTTACGGAACCGCAGGTGCCGGCCCACATGGGCAATAATGGTGCCTTCTTCTTTTTCCAGGTCGCCCCACACCAGCGCCACATATTTCCGGTTGATCGTATGGTCAAAGAATTGTTTGGCCAGGTGGCGCATGGCTTTGTCTGTTTTGGCCAGTATCAGCAATCCACTGGTGTTTTTATCAATGCGGTGAACCAAACCAAACCTTGGTAACACTTCTTCAGAAATCGATGGATTTTTTTGTTGCAGGTAATACGCCACTCCGTTCAGCAGGGTGCCGGAATAATTGCCGCTGCCCGGATGTACCACCATACCGGCCGGTTTATTGATCAGCAGCAGGTCTTCATCTTCAAAAGCGATATTCAGGTCGATCTTTTCAGGCACCACATCGGTTTCTTCCGGGCTCATGTCGGAATAGATAATTATGCTGTCTCCCGGTTTTACTTTATAATTAGGCCGTACTGCTTTTCCGTTAACCAGCACCATATCATGATTAATGGCCTGTTGCAATTTGTTACGGGTTGCCCCTTCAATACGGTTGGCCAGAAATTTGTCAATGCGCAAAGGCTCCTGTCCTTTATCGATAGTGATACTGAACCTTTCATAAAGTTCATCGCTGCTGTCCTGTACTTCCGGGGTGATATTTTCCAGTTCGTCCTGCATAGCCGGCAAAGGTAATGGATGGTTTTTTGTTGGTAACTTTGCCCTTTCCATGCAAAAACAAACTGTCATATTCAGGGACCTGGGCCGGATGGATTACCAGGCTGCCTGGGATTACCAGGAGCAACTGCTAAAAGAAAATGTGCAGTTGAAAACTGAGGCCAGGATAAAGGGCACTGACCCTTTACAGGTACCTACGGCCCATTATCTCTTATTTGTAGAACATCCTGCCGTGTACACATTAGGTAAAAGCGGCCATAAAGAAAATGTACTGCTGGATGATGAAGGGTTGAAGCAACGCAATATCCAGTTCTTCAACACCAACAGGGGTGGCGATATCACTTTTCACGGGCCGGACCAGATAGTGGGATACCCGATACTGGATTTGGAAAAATTTTATACCGATATCGGCCGCTACCTGCGCAACCTGGAAGAAATGATCATGATGACATTGTCGGAATACGGAATTAAAGGTGACCGTTCAAAAGGGGAGACCGGCGTATGGATCGATCCCGACAAGCCGGGAAGGGAAAGAAAGATCTGTGCGATGGGTGTGCGGTGCAGCCGCTGGGTTACCATGCATGGTTTTGCCCTGAATGTAAATACAGACCTGTCTTATTTTAACCATATCATTCCTTGCGGTATTACCAATAAACAGGTTACCTCACTGGAAAAGGAACTGGGAACAAAAGTACCGGTGGAGGAAGTACAACAAAAGATCCGCAATAATTTTGAAAAGGTATTTGGGGTGTCACTGGTGTCAGAAGTCCTTCTCTAAATAGAACTTGTGTTTTTCCAGCAATTTACCGTCTTCGAATAATTCAAATCTGAACCATCCGGCATGGTAAAAATTTGTTTTGTCGAGTTTGAAGTTCTTCTCTTTGATTTCTTTTAATTCAAAAAGAAAACCGCCATTGTCCTCATAAAACCGGATCGAATATTTTTTCGGCTTTTCATCTTCCGGCAGGCTTATCCGCACATATCCGTCACGTTGGGTGTACACATACAGGGAAGGAACAAATGCAGTGGGTTTGTTTTTTACCGTTACCGGATTAGGTGTGGCGATGGAATCATTGCCCGGAAAGCCGTCAATCTTTACTACAAAGGGTTTAGCTTTTGCAATGGAGTCGGGTAAGTTTAGTGAATCTGCTTTTAACCGTTGGTTGATCTTCACACCTGTAATTGTTTTGCCGGTGGTATCACTCGGTATCACCGGTTGGTTAACGGGTAGTGTAAGTCTTGTTGTGTCTTTAAAGGGTTTTTTAGCTTTGCTGAACATATACATCCCTTTGTCCTGTTGTATGTACAGCCGGTAAAACATATGGTCATTGGGGGCTTTCATATCTGCATAGCCATTTTGTTCTGCAGCGGGATCGGGTACGGTAAGAATAGTCTTGTAACCTGTAAGGCTGTCAAAAGACCGCTGGATACCGATCTGTTTTACATCTTTCAGGGTATTGACCCATCCGATGATGATACGGTTGTTGCCCACATCTTTTACCGTAAATTTCGGCAGGGTGTCTTGTGCAGCAAGAAAATTGCCGGAGAAGATGAGTAACAAGAATACAACGAATTGTTTTTTCATATCAGTACAAACGGTATGCAACAATTTTTGCTGGATGCACAAGCAACAAAGATAGGATGGCTGTATACAAAAATTAAAATATTAACGTTCCCTTACTGAGCGAATCGTTGCCCTGCAAACCGCCGCTGTGAATAACCAGTATTTTACTTCCCGCGGGAAAGTAATTCTCACTGATCAGGTCATGGACGGCATAAAATAGTTTACCGGTATAAACAAAATCTGATGGGATGCCGGTTTGTTCATAAAAATGATTCATGAACGAAATTAATTCAGGAGTGTATTTGGCGTATCCGCCAAAATGATAGTTATGTATCAGCACTGGTTGTTTCCCGGAAATGTTAATTGCAGTAATGGCTTCGGCAAGGGTTACATTATTTTTTAAAACACTGACAGCAATGACAGCTGCCTTTACCGGAAACTCAAGCAACCCGGCTGTCATAGTGCCGGTACCGGCCGCACAGCAAATATGTGTGTAAGTGTTGGCCTGGCAATACTCCAGCATAGTGGCAGCGCCGGCAGCACCTGTTTTACCATAGCCGCCTTCGTCAATCAAGAACATATCGTCGGTTGCCTGCAGGGCCGCGGGCAGTTCTTTATCCCGATAGGCTTCACGGCTGATAAAATATAATTGCATGCCCAATGCCCTTGCCTGCAAAAGGGTGTTGGATAATTGGGGCGCTTCCTCTCCCCGGATAATTCCGATACTGTTAAACTGGTAAAGGTTTGCAGCGGCAGCTGTTGCAAGGATATGGTTGGACCAGGCACCGCCGAAAGTGACCAGTGTTTTCTTTTGCTGTTGTTTTGCTTCTTCCAGGTAATAACGGAGTTTGAACCATTTATTTCCCGAAACCAACGGATGGATCTTGTCGGCCCTTAGTACATCCAATGCTGCATTCTTTTCTTTCAATAAAGGGAATGAAAGCTGGTCTATGGTGATATTATTGATAGCGGTTGGCTGCATAAAAACAGTAAGGTGCCTGCAATACGAAATTACTTTAATTTCGCACCGCACTTAAATGAACCGCATGAAACCAACCCTGGTAATATTGGCTGCCGGTATGGCTTCCCGCTATGGAAGTATGAAACAGGTAGAAGGCTTCGGGCCTTCCGGCGAAACCATAATGGACTACTCCATCTTTGATGCCATCCGGGCTGGATTTGGCAAGGTGGTCTTTATCATTCGCAAAGAGTTTGCAGAAAACTTCCAGGCCATCTTTGAACCTAAACTGAAAGGCAGGATCCAAACGGAGTATGTGTTCCAGGAATTATCATCTTTCACGGATGGCTATCAGTTCCCTGCTGAAAGGACTAAACCCTGGGGTACAGCCCATGCAGTGCTTTGTGCAAAAGATGCAGTAAAGGAACCATTTGCTGTAATCAATGCGGATGATTTTTATGGCCATAATGCTTTCAGCAATGCAGCAGCTTTTTTAAAGGTGGGCTGTACACCGGAGAATTATGCCATTGTGGGTTATGATCTATTAAAGACACTTTCTGAACATGGTACAGTAAACAGGGGTGTATGCAGCCTGGATCACCTGGGCAACCTGGCTTCTGTGACAGAACGCATCAATATTGCCAAAAAAGGCGATGCTATTGTTTGTGAAGATGGCCTGGAGCCCAAAGAATTGCCGCTCCATACAAGGGTGTCCATGAACTTCTGGTGCTTTGATCCCTCTTACTTTAACTATACCCAAGCTTTATTCGCTTCCTTCTTACAGCAATACGGACAGGAATTAAAGTCAGAATTCTTTATTCCCCTGGTAGCTGATAAATTCATTTCGGAAGGGGGTAGTATTGAGATCATACCTACCACTTCATCCTGGTTCGGTGTTACGTATAAAGAAGATGCACCATTTGTAAAAGAAAGCCTGCACCAGCTGATCAAAAACGGGGAATACCCCCAAAGCCTTTGGGACTAACCAGAGCCCATGAATAAATAAAAAAGCTATCAGTAAAGGCTGATAGCTTTTGCTTTTATAGGGAATGCGATGATTAATCTCCTTTCACCATGAACACATAGTCCTGAATCTTCTTTACCTGGTCTTTTTTGTCCATGCCCCTGACAGATGACTTACCGGTAATTTTCAATGACTGGTAAGCCGTATCTTTTTTCAGTTCTTCAATGGCGTTATAGATATATTTTGACTGAACGGCAAATGCCACTCCTTCGGCTTCCATTTCTTTGGTGCTGATAATACCGATTACTTCTCCGTCATGATTGAAAACAGGTCCGCCGCTGTTACCGGGGTTGGCGGCAATGCCGAGCTGGCAACTCAATGTATCTCCGTTGAAACCGGTTTTGGCACTCAGGTAACCTTCGCTGTATACAATTTCATTGCGGGGGAAACCCAGTGTATAAATAGGCTCTGCCACATCGGTAGATGATTTGCGGATACCATAAGGCAGGCTGCCCATCGATTTAAATGCGTCATCATCAATCTTCAATATGGCAATATCCTTATCGGCAAAAACCTTTGCTACCACGGCCTTGTACTGATCACCTTTATTATTGATAACAACAATGTTTTTAGAGTTCCGTACAATGTGGGCATTGGTTACCAGGTATCCTTTTCCGTCTATCAGGAAGCCGGAGCCGCCGGCCTTGAACGATGGGGCGGGAGCAGGGGCGGTATTGATCTTGGTCCGGAGGTTATTTACTTCCTTACCCTGGTTGTCCTGTACTTTTTTAATATCCTGTATATCCCGGCTCAGTTCTGTGAGCTTTGCATTATCTGCTTTGGGTGAAAAAGTATTTACCAGTGCTGTGATGGCAAGTGTAGTAACACCGGCAAACACGGCCGCAATGGCAGCTACCCGGCGGTACCTTTTCCACAGGTAAACCACCTTGGCCTTGCCCTGCAGTTTCATAGAATCGATCTTACCCTGTTCAGTAAGGTCGGTATGAATATCATTCAGCGAACTGCGGAATGATTTGCGTTCGCCATAGTGGTTCATTTGCTGAAGGAATAGAGTATGCTCCACCACCAGCAGGTCGATCTCAGCATTCGTTTTCCGCAGGTTTTCAAACTGCAGCCTTTCATCCGGTTTCATTTCTCCCCGGATATATCGCTCAACCGCATCTAAAATTTTAATATCATCCATCACTGTTCCCGTTTTTATAATCTGTAAAAAATATCTTTTTAAGCCTTGTCAGGCACTTGTATTTCTGGTTTTTGGCATTATCGGCATTAGTATATCCAAACCTGGCTGCTATGGTCTGCATTGTTTGCTTTTGCAGGTAATACGCTTCCAGCAGGCTTTTACAAGGCTCGCCCAGGTTGTTGATGGCTTTTTCCATCAATTCAAACTCGGCATTTCGCTGCTCATGGGCTTCAAGGTCTTCTTCCACCGCCACTACCTGTTCCATGCTGTCGCCGGGGTCGGAGTACCGGTTTTGCTGCTGTAACCTTTTTAACCAAAGCCTTCTGCAAACCGAATAGAGAAAGGTTTTAAGCTGACAATTCAGTTCAAAAGAACCCGATCTCACCTTTTCATAAAGAACTATCATCGCTTCCTGGAATATATCCCTGGCATCATCTGCGGAGCCGTTGTTGTTGATTATCAGGGACTGAATCATGTTATAGTTCTCCCGGTAAATTGTTTCAACGGCCTTTTTATCGCTGGCGGCTAATCCTGTCAGTAGGGCTTTTTCGTCTGTCTGAGGTTTCACAATCCTTTGTTTAATACAGGATTCTGCAAAAAGTAACCCTGTGGCACCGCAAAATATTAAATAATAAGGCGGTTAGGGGGTAAAAGGGCAGAAAAAAAATTTTTTAAATCCGGGTTACCTTTTTTCGAAACGGGTATAAACAGCGAAATATTTCAACAAATCATTCTAAAAAGCACAACAAAATGAAGAAGTTTTTTGCAATTGCATTCATCGCTGCTGCTACCCTGGTAGCTTGTAACAACTCTGGCGAAAAGAAAGAAGAAACTAAAGACACTACAGTAGCTCCGGCTCCTGCTGACACTACAGCTGCACCGGCTCCTGCTGATACTACAGCTGCTCCGGCTCCTGCTGACACTACAGCTGCTCCGGCTCCTGCTAAGTAATTTCAAGCGGCAAGCAATCGTCGAAGGCCTTTCCTACAGGAAGGGCCTTCGTATTTTAAGTAACTGGTTTAAAATACATTAGCCATTTCGGCTTATAAAGGTTACCTTTGCATCCCGGTCATCTCCATCTGAAAGGCTCAGCTGGGCCAACCGGTTAAATTAATTACCGGGTTTTATCAATTAAATTTTTATTAAGTGAACACATTTGAATCCCTGGGATTAGAGCAGGGTTTGTTGAACTCTATCCAGGCATTGGGTTTTACCCAGCCCACACCCATCCAGGAAAAAGCTATACCTGTTTTGTTGCAGGGCACCAAAGACTTTGTGGGCCTTGCTCAAACCGGAACGGGTAAAACTGCTGCCTTCGGCCTGCCTTTGCTCCAGCTTATTAATAAGGAAAACCGTTTTCCGCAGGCACTTATCATTTGCCCTACCCGTGAACTATGCCTGCAGATCACGGCAGACCTGGAGAAATTCAAGTCAAAAAAAGACCATATCGGCGTCACCGCAGTTTATGGCGGAGCATCTATCGGTGACCAGATCCGGAGTCTGAAAAAGGGCACACATATCGTTGTGGCCACCCCTGGCAGGCTGATAGACCTGATCGAAAGAAAGGCCATCAACCTTGAAGGCATTTATTATGTGGTACTGGATGAAGCAGATGAAATGCTCAATATGGGGTTCAAGGATGATATTGAGTTTATACTGAAAAATACCCCCAACCGCCAAAGCACCTGGCTTTTCAGCGCCACCATGCCGCCGGAAATCAGGCAGGTAAGCAAACGGTACATGGACAATCCGTTTGAGGTTACCATCGGTAAAGTGAATTCGGGCAATGCCAATATTGACCACCAGTATTACCTTACCCAGCATGCGAACCGGTACGAAACCCTGAAAAGGATCATTGACTTCAACCCCGGTATTTACGGTATCATTTTTACCCGTACCAAGGCAGATGCACAGGAAATAACCGAATCACTGATCCGTGAAGGCTATGATATTGAAGCGTTGCATGGCGATTTGACGCAGGCACAACGGGATAAAGTGATGGCCCGTTTCCGGGAAAAAAGTATTCAGTTATTAATTGCTACGGATGTGGCAGCAAGGGGAATAGATGTACAGGGCATCACCCATGTCATTAATTACGAACTGCCGGATGATACCGAAGTGTATACCCACCGCAGCGGAAGAACGGGAAGGGCAGGCCGCAGTGGCATATCTATCTCAATTGTAACGCCAAAGGAAATTTACCGATTACGGCAAATTGAAAAACTGGTAAAGACACAGTTTCATAAAATGGATATACCCAGCGGTAAGGATGTATGCCGCAAACAGTTTTTCCATTTCATTGATAAAATGCTGCAGGCGGATATCAGTCACGGCGAATACGAAACATACCTGCCGGTGCTGAAAGAGAAGTTTGAACATGTGGAAAAGGAAGAAATATTACAGAAAGTAGCGGCATTGGAGTTTGACCGGTTCCTGAAGTATTATGAAAACGCTGCCGATCTCAATATGCGGGAAGAAAGAAAGGGAGAACGCCGGGGTGAAAGAACGGAAGGAAGAAGTACAAGGGATACAAAAGGAAGAAGTTTTGCCGGTGGCGGTAATTACCAACGGTTGTTCGTCAACCTGGGGACCAAAGATGGTTTTTACAAAGCCAGTTTCCTGCAGTTCATCCTTGATATGAGCGACCTGCGAAAAGATGTGCTGGGCAGGATTGATATGAAAGAAATGAATAGCTGGGTGGAAGTAGACGCATCAGCAGCTAAGAAAATGATCAAGGCGATTGACGGGAAAAATTACCGGGGCCGTAAGATCCGTATGAATGATGCGGAGACGGGAGGTAAACGAAAATAATTTTTATTATCCTGTTGGAAGTACGGAACCCAAAAACTACATTTGTTTCATGACATTGACAAAGGCATACTGGAGCTATTATTTTTATTACTTCTTTTTTGGAAAGAGGCCGGGAATGCTTTTGTTGAAATTAAAGTGAACAACTAAAAAACGCAACATAAAGGAAGTCCCGGCCAGAACAGGCCGGGATTTTTTTTGATTTGAAAATCTGAACTGATGACGGATAAGAAAGCAAATAAACCAGGGGCTGGCAAAACAAGCGGAGATGCAAGTTCCCTTTTCCGGGGAGGCGGAATTGCTATTCAGGGTTACGAAGGCAGTTTTCACCAGGTTGCAGCGCAGCACTTCTTTGGTAAAAAAGTGCAGGTGATCTGCTGCGATACTTTTAAAGAAGTAGTAAAAACAGCATCCCATAAAAATGAAAGTGACGGCGGCGTAATGGCCATAGAAAATTCCATAGCAGGCAGCATATTGCCCAATTACAACCTGCTGCATAAAAGTAACCTCTGTATTGTTGGTGAAGTGTATTTGCAGATACGGCAGAACCTGCTCGTAAACCCCGGTGTGCAACTTAAAGATATCCGGGAAGTTCATTCACATACAATGGCCTTGCAGCAGTGTTATGAATACCTGGATAAGTATAAATGGAAGCTGGTAGAAACAGATGATACCGCATTAAGTGCCAAGCATATCCACCAGCACAAAAGCAAACATATTGCGGCTATTGCCAGCAAACTGGCAGCTGAGTTGTATCAGTTGGATGTGATGGCCCCCAATATTCATACGATGAAGAACAACTATACCCGGTTCTTATTGTTGCAGCGGCATGACAGGGCCTTGCCGGTGGAAGGAGCCGATAAGGCATCGGTTAGTTTTCATACTGACCATAGCAGGGGAAGCCTTGCAAAAGTGCTGACAAAAATTGCAGAGGGTGGAATAAACCTGAGCAAACTGCAAAGTTTCCCGATACCCGGCTCTGATTTTAAATATGCTTTTCATGCAGACCTGGAATTTGATTCCACTGAACATTTTAACAAAGTGGTTGAAACAATTAAACCGTTAACGGAAACAATCAAAATTTACGGAGTATATAAAAGAGGGCTATGGAAATAAAAACCAGTAATAGATTGAATGGAATCGGCGAATATTACTTCTCTCAAAAACTTCGGGAGATCGATGAGTTGAATAAGGCCGGTAAAAATATCATTAACCTGGGCATCGGCAGTCCTGATATGTCGCCTCACCCGGAGGTGATTAAAGTGCTGCAGGAGGAATCAATTAAACCTAATGTTCATGCTTATCAATCGTACAAAGGTTCACCGGTGCTGCGAAAAGCCATGAGTAACTGGTATAAACAATGGTACGAAGCGGAACTTGATCCGGACACAGAGATATTACCGCTGATGGGAAGTAAAGAAGGAATCATGCATATCTGTATGACCTATTTAAATAAAGGCGATTGGGTACTTGTGCCTAATCCCGGTTATCCTACTTATAGCAGTACAGTTAAACTGGCGGGAGGTAAATGTGTTGAATATAAATTATCAGTAAAAAATAATTATGAACCTGATTTTGATAAGCTGAATAAAAAGAATTTGCAGAAGGTTAAACTAATGTTTGTCAACTACCCGCAAATGCCCACCGGGCAGTTGCCTTCTGCAGCGTTGTTTAAAAAGTTGGTGGCTTTTGCTAAGGAAAACAAGATTTTGATTATACATGACAACCCATACAGTTTTATTCTTAATGACAACCCATTGAGTTTTTTAAGCATTGACGGGGCAAAGGATTGTGTGATAGAATTAAACTCATTAAGCAAAAGCCATAATATGGCCGGCTGGCGGATTGGTATGTTATGCGGGGCTAAACAACGAGTCGAAGAAGTGCTTCGTTTTAAGAGTAATATGGACAGCGGTATGTTTTTACCGGTACAGCTGGCAGCGGCCCGTGCTTTATCGCTGGGTAAAGAATGGCACGAAGCAATAAATTTGGTTTACCGGCAAAGAAGGGAAAAAGTGCTGGAACTATTGGACCTGCTGGGATGTACCTATGCAAAAGAACAAGCCGGTATGTTTGTGTGGGCCCGCATCCCTTCTGCTTATGCCAATGGTTATCAGCTTAGCGATGAACTGATGTTGAATGCAGGAGTGTTTATTACACCCGGCGGTATCTTCGGCAGTGCCGGTGAAAAATATATACGGATAAGTTTATGTAATAAAGAAGAAAAACTGGGAGAAGCAAAACAAAGAATAATTATTTCATGGAAAAAAAAGTAATTACAATACTTGGCACCGGCCTTATCGGCGGTTCACTTGCCCTTCAGCTGCATGAGAAGAAACTTTCTTCCCGGTTAATCGGCGTGGATGAAAATAAAGAGCATGCAAAGATGGCCCTTGAACTGGAACTGGTGGATGAAATTTTACCGTTGGAGGAAGCCATTCGTCAATCAGCCGTAATCATCCTCGCCATCCCGGTTGATGCATTGGTTACATTGTTACCGGCGGTGCTGGATAAAATTGACAGGCAAATTGTAATTGACCTCGGCTCCACAAAATCACAATTGATTGAAGTTGTAAAGGATCACCCTAACAGGGGAAGGTATGTTGCCACACACCCGATGTGGGGTACCGAATACAGCGGACCCAAAGCGGCCGTAAGGGGAGCCTATGAAAATAAGGCAGTGATCATCTGCAATGCCGCAGATACGGATGCGGATGCGCTGGAATGGGTAAAGCACATGTATAAAAAGATCGGGATGCACCTGCTGGATATGGATGCCGCGGCGCATGACCTGCATGCAGCTTATGTCAGCCATATTTCACATATTACTTCTTTTGCCCTGGCCAATACCGTTCTGGAAAAGGAAAAAGAAGAGAATGCCATTTTTGAAATGGCCAGCGCCGGTTTTGAAAGCACCGTTCGGCTGGCAAAAAGCAGCCCCGCTATGTGGGTGCCCATCTTTTTGCAGAACAGGGAAAATATAGTGGATGTGCTGGATGAGCATATTGCGCAGCTGAAAAAATTCAGGGAGCTGATCGTACAGGAAAATAAAGAAGGATTGAGACAGGTTATCACAGAAGCCAATAAAATTAAAAGCATCATCCGGTAATATGCGTACCAAAAGGGATAAACTGCTCTGTGTGGCTGCGCTCATCACTTTCATCATCGGAAGTATCAATGCGGCCGAGTATTTTTTGGCAGGCAAAGATTATTTATACAAGAAAACAGCGATAGTGGAAAAAGTAACCCATGCACTGCACGAAAACAGAAAAGGCATTTTATATGAAGAAACAACCATCTGGCTTCAGCAGGTAAAAGGCAAGTTTTATGTCTATGACAAGGCCGATGACGGCGGTCATGTAGAAGTAGAAAAAGGCGATACCGTTACCGTTTATGCACGTAAATTGTTGCAGCCTTTGTATAATTATGATTACAGGAGCAATCTCTTTTATGTGGAGGGCAACGGAAGAATGATCTATAACAACCTGGCGCAGTGGAAAGCCCCTGCATTTACATACATGTGTATTTCCCTCGGTTGTTCCCTTTTCCTGCTGATCATGTACCTCGACCAGGTAAAGAATGTCTCCATCAGCAACTGGTGGCAGCAACGGATGACAAACAAAAAAAAGAATGAAGGCTAAAGAGTTAAATTTGTAACAATGAATGTAACAGAACAAATCGCTCCGAAAGAAATTCTTTCTGTGTGGCATAAACGTCCGCTTATCATCAGCGGCCCCTGCAGTGCAGAAACCGAAGAACAGGTATTGGCCACCGCAAAACGACTGGCCGCTACCGGTAAAATAGACATGCTTCGTGCCGGCATCTGGAAACCCCGTACCAAGCCTGGTATGTTTGAAGGAGTTGGGGCCAAAGGGTTGCCCTGGCTGCAGCAGGCCAAAAAGCTGACCGGTTTGCCCACTACGGTGGAAGTAGCTACGGCCAAACAGGTACAGGATGCACTGACCTTTGATGTAGATGTACTATGGATCGGGGCCCGTACAACGGTCAATCCCTTCAGTGTGCAGGAAGTGGCAGATGCCCTTCGCGGAGTGGATGTGCCGGTAATGATCAAGAACCCGATCAATCCCGACCTGGAATTATGGAGCGGTGCAGTAGAAAGGGTAGCAAGGGCAGGAGTAAAACAAATTGGCCTGATCCACCGTGGCTTTAGCTCCTACGGCAATACCGAATACAGAAATGCACCTATGTGGCACCTGGCCATTGATATGAAACTGAAACATCCCGACCTGCCGCTGATAAATGATCCATCACATATTTGCGGCCGCAGGGATATTTTACTCGATGTAATGCAGAAAGCCATCGACCTAGATTATGACGGCCTGATGATTGAAAGTCATATAGACCCGGACAATGCCTGGAGCGATGCCAAACAACAGGTAACGCCTGAACGGCTTGCTGAACTGCTTGACCAGATCATCTGGAGAAAAGAAGATGTAAACTCGGAAGAATACCATGCGGCGCTGGAAGCGTTGCGCCAGAAGATAAACCACCTGGATGATGAAATGATGCAGATACTAAGCCAGCGGATGAAAATTGCAGAACAAATTGGCCGGTATAAGAAGGATAATAACATTACCATTTTGCAGACCAGCCGGTGGAATGAGATCATTGAAAGGGCCAGCGTCAAAGGAGAGAAACTGGGATTGAGCAAAGAGTTCATCACGAAATACCTTGATGCGGTGCACATGGAAAGTATCAATCACCAGAAAAAAGTACTGGATAGTTAGGTAACCCCGTCAGCGGTTAAAAACCCTGACGGTGGTTAAAGACACCTTCGGTGGTTAATAATGAAAGAAGATGAAACACCTTAATATAAAATTTTCATCGGGCTCAACGGATTTGTTCTTCGCTTCAGGTATCAGCCATTTGAAAAAAATTACTGATCCTAAAGCAACGGTGCTGATCACTGATGAGAATGTGTACAGTGCCCACCCCAAACGCTTCAAAGGCTGGAACACCATTGTGCTGAAACCCGGTGAAGCTTTTAAGGTGCAGTCAACAGTTGATGCAATCATTGAACAGCTTATCGCCATGGAAGCCGACCGTAAAACAACACTGGTGGGGGTTGGCGGCGGTGTTATAACCGATATCACCGGTTATGTGGCATCGGTGTATATGCGTGGGCTCCGGTTTGGGTTTGTGCCTACATCTGTATTGGCATTAGTGGATGCTTCCGTTGGCGGCAAGAACGGTATCGATGTGGGAGTGTATAAAAATTTAGTCGGCATCATCCGTCAGCCTTCCTTCATCCTGCACGACATGGTTTTTCTCAACAGCCTGCCGCAAGCAGAATGGGAAAATGGTTTTGCTGAGATCATCAAACATGCCTGTATAAAAGATGCGGCATTGTTTGCCGAACTGGAGAATAAAGACCTGAAACATTTTCAGAAACATCAAAAATCAATATGTGAGTTGATTCAGCGTAACACACTCCTAAAAATTAAAGTGGTCCAAAAAGATGAATTTGAAAAAAGGGAAAGGCGGTTACTGAATTTTGGACATACGCTGGGCCATGCACTGGAGACACAGTATGAACTGCTGCACGGGCAGGCCATTTCCATCGGCATGACCTATGCCTGTCATTTATCCGAACAGCTTTGCGGCTTTACACAAACACAGCGGGTAGTTGATCTGCTGGCAACATACAACCTGCCCACCTATGCCCGGTTCGACAAACAGAAAGTTTTCAATGTGCTGAAAATGGATAAAAAGCGGGAACGAAAAGAAATGAATTATGTACTGCTGGAAAAGATTGGAAAAGGAGTGGTGAAGTCCATCACCTTACAACAATTGGAGCGGCTAATTGATAAATTATAAATGAATCATTCAAAAAAGTATACGGTACGAATTGATCCTTTAGGGGAAAGGGCTTTACAAGGCGCCATCCAGGCGCCGGCTTCCAAAAGTTCTATGCAAAGGGCCTGTGCGGCTGCTTTATTGAGCAAAGGGGAAACAACAATTCTCAACCCCGGGCATAGTAATGATGATAAAGCGGCCCTGACTATCATAAAAGCTTTAGGAGCAGAAGTGGCAATGGATGGTAATAAGGTATATGTTAAAAGCGAAGGATGGCCATTCACCACTAACTCATCTCCACTTACAATTGATTGCGGCGAAAGTGGCTTGAGTATCAGAATGTTTACCCTGCTGGCAGCCTTAAGCGATAAAGAAATCACCCTTACCGGATCGGGCAGCCTGCTCACAAGGCCCATGGATTTTTTTGATGAAATATTGCCCCAACTCGGAGTGAACGTAAAAAGCAACCAGGGGAAATTACCCATTACCATACAAGGTCCCTTGCAGCCAAAAAATATTGAAATAGACGGCTCCCTTAGTTCACAATTTTTGACAGGCCTGCTGATGGCGTATGCGGCCGCCGGGGCCAAAGGGGTATCCATCAACGTAAAAAACCTTACAAGCAAACCCTATATCGATTTAACGCTGGATGTAATGCAGCAGTTTGGATTAACGATACCGGAAAACAGGAACTATGAAGAGTTTATATTCCCTATCGGGCCGGCTCATATTTCTGAACCTATCACTCGTAACTATACAGTTGAAGGTGACTGGAGCGGCGGTGCATTCCTCCTGGTAGCCGGTGCTGTTGCTGGTCCCATAACAGTAAGAGGACTCGATCTTACATCCACCCAGGCAGATAAAGCCATCGTTGATGCAATGATGGCGGCCAATGCGGCTATTGCAATGGATGCAAAAGGGATTACTGTTCATCCCGCTGATATGAGTGGTTTTTATTTCGATGCTACTGATTGCCCGGATTTGTTTCCGCCATTGGTGGCGCTGGCAGCTTATTGCAAGGGTATAACAACAATTAAAGGTGTATCCAGGTTAACCCATAAAGAAAGTAACAGGGCACTGGCCTTACAGGATGAATTTGATAAGATGGGAGTTTTTATTGAACTGAAAGAGGATAACATGATAGTGCATGGCATATGTAAAGTGAAAGGGGCTGATGTGCATTCGCACCATGACCATCGCATTGCCATGGCTTGTGCCGTGGCCGCACTGAAAGCAGACAGTGAAACGGTTATTGAAGAAGCGGATGCAGTAAAAAAATCCTATCCTGATTTTTATACGGATTTGAAAAAGCTGGGGGCTGATGTATCTTTACCAATCACACACTTCAACTTTTAAGCTTTGAACACATTCGGCCGCCTCTTCCGCATTTCCATCTTTGGTGAATCACATGGTGAGTGTGTGGGTATTACTATTGACGGATGTCCGGCCGGTTTATCACTGTCACCGGAAGACTTGTTGCCGGATCTTGAACGAAGAAAAGGCGGTCAGGGTAAAGGCACTACTCCGAGAAAAGAAGAGGATTATCCCATTTTTAAAAGCGGGGTCTTTAATGGTAAAACCACCGGCTTTCCCATTACTATCTTATTTGAAAATAAAAATACCCGCAGCGAAGATTATGAGAAGCAACGGAGTATTCCCCGCCCGGGGCATGCGGACTGGGTGGCACATCAAAAATTCGGCGGCAACGAAGATTACCGGGGCGGAGGGCATTTCAGTGCCAGGCTGACGGCCGGGTTGGTTGCTGCCGGGGCGATTGCTAAAAAATTAATGAACGATCTGTTAATCAGATCTGAAGTAATAGAAATCGGTGGTGAAAAAGATTTGGAAAAGGGCCTGCAAAAAGCCATCAATGCTAAAGACTCTGTTGGCGGCATCGTTGAATGCCGTGTCAGCGGATTGCCTGTTGGTTTGGGAGAACCTTATTTCGATTCACTGGAATCGGCACTGGCCCACATCATATTTGCCATCCCTGCTGTAAGGGGTATTGAATTCGGGACCGGGTTTGCGGCAGCCAAAATGTTCGGCAGTGAACATAATGATGCCATCGAAAACAGTGAAGGAAAGACAAAGACCAATCATGCCGGTGGCGTAGTTGGCGGCATCAGCAACGGCAATGAACTGGTATTCAGGATAGCCATCAAGCCCACTTCCTCTACTCCGAAAGAGCAAAACAGCCTCAACTGGGATACGGGAAAAACAGAAGACTTTTCCATCAAAGGACGGCATGATCTGTGTGTCGCCCTCAGGGCGCCGGTCATTGTGGAGGCGGTCACTGCCATTGTACTGGCAGATTTTATGTTACTGGAACAAAAAATTAAACGGGTGCTATAATGCCTATCATTTATCATATCGCATTTAAAGAAGCATGGGAAGAAGCCCTGCAAAAGGGTTATTATGATCATCCTTCACTGAAAGAAGAAGGATTTATCCATTGCTCCCAGGAAAACCAGGTGGCCGGTGTGCTGGAAAGATATTTTCCCGGCAAAACCGGTTTGGTAAAACTGGTAATCGACACGGATAAACTGACCAGCAAATATGTGTTTGACTGGTCGCCTTCCACACAGGATACTTTTCCGCACATTTACGGCCCTGTTAACCTGGATGCTGTTACAGAGGTGAAATCGTTATAAGCGTTTCTGCAACTTTTTGAATGGGATGTCGAGCAGTTCATATGGTTTGCTGTCTGCAAAGGAGTAATGCCACCATTCATCTTTGTATGCTTTGAAGCCATATTTCTCCATCACCGTTTTCAGTAATATCCTGTTCTGCAAAACATCTTCCGGCAGATTGCTGAAATCATGGTGGGCGGTATCCGAGAAATTATCAAAGCCGGTGCCCATGTTCAATTCTTCCCGGGAAGCCAGTTGTATGATGGTCAGGTCTACTGTAGTGCCCCTGTTATGTCCGCTCCCTTTTGCCGGGTTGGCCACATAGCGTTCATCCTTCACCAGTTCCCAGAATTTTACCGTTACGGCATAGGGCCGGTAGGCATCAAAGATCTTTAGTCCCAGCCCTTTTTCTTTCAATTCCTCCTGCACCGCTTGCAGTGCAGTGGCAGCCTTCACCCGTAGAAAAGTCTTGCGGGTTTTTGGGGGATACATAGCCCTGTTCATGAAATTGTTCTTTGTGGCATATCGAAGGTCATACACCACCCCGGGAATCCTGCTTTTCAGTTCCACCATTTTTTTATCCGGGTCATCGGAAACCTGGTGCCGGTAATCTGTATACGAACTCGTAACCGGTGGCCGGGTATCAGCAGCCGGCTGGGCAACAGCGGTACCAGCCGCTGCTAACAAAAAAAAGAGGGCAGGGGCCTTACTTATCCTGAAACGATTGCTTATATTGGTAATCATATCCGCTGTTTGAAAAGTAAGATACTATAAAACAGCGGATGCCTATACCATCCACTTTATGCGCCGCCGTATCATTTATCATATCAGTTTTACCGGAATTTTCTTGTGCTGCTTTTTTATCATAGCCTGCCAGGATACTACCCCCAAAGGCGAAACCATCGCTGCCACCCCGGAAGAGATGCAGCAGAAAGCCGCCGGATTGATAAAGGATTTCATCAGCAAGGCCACAGCAGATTCCGGAAAAACAATTGATTCTTTTGTATTGCTGAAACAGGGCCCCCTTTGCAAGCAGGTATACGACACCGTTAATTTTATACCCCGCTGGAGCAGGGAAGAAAAATGGCTGCCTGCCGGTGATTCGGTCTATGCCTTTATAGAAGGTGCTAAACGCTATGGCCTTTTCCCCGAAGATTATCACTACGGCAGCCTTAAAGAGATAAGGGGAAGGTTTTTTGCCGACAGCCTTTCCCGCGGCGACAGGAAAGATGCCCTGTGGTGGGCAAGGGCAGATGTATTGCTGACCGATGCCTTTTTCCAGCTCATCAGGGATATTAAGCTCGGGCGCCTGCCCAATGACAGCGTCACGCTGCGAAAAGATTCCGTCTTGTCAGATGCCTTTTACAAAGATCAATGGACACAACTGCAGCAAACCCATTCCATCACTGCTCTTGCCAATGCACTGGAGCCGGTCCATAAAGGATATCAACTGCTGAAGGCTGCCATCCCCGTTTTTTTGAACAGTGCGGAAAACAAGGAATATACCCTGGTGCCAGCTCCCGGTAAAGATCCAACCCTCTTTAAAAAGGCTTTGCAGCAAAGATTATTTGAAGGCGGCTATATCGCTTTCGACAGTGTAGCGGCAGATTCGGTGCAACTGGCAGAGGCAGTTAAAAAATTCCAGAAGGCAAAAGGTATCACGGTAGACGGTAAGGCCGGCGAGGGCACTGTCAGGATGCTGAACATCAACGACCGGGAACGATTCGTTCGCATAGCTATCAGTATGGACAAGTTCAAATTACTGCCGGAACAAATGCCTGTAAAATATGTTTGGGTAAATGCGGCGGCCAACAATATGCAGTTGGTGGACGGGGGAGAGGTGAAAATTGCTTCCCGGGTCATTACCGGAAAACCAAAGACCCGCACACCTATGCTTACCAGTGCCATTAATGCCCTGATCACCTACCCGCAATGGGTGCCGCCACCGAGCATTGTGCAAAAAGAGATATTGCCGGCCGTAAAGAAGAATCCGGGTTACCTCGGCCGCAAAGGGTTCAGCCTGCTGGATAAAGACGGTAATGAAGTGGATCCCTACACGGTGGACTGGACCAAATATTCAAAAACAGTTCCCTATCGCATTGTGCAGGGCAGCGGCGATGCCAATGCCCTTGGCATCATGAAATTTGTGTTTGACAATAAGTATTCCGTTTACCTGCATGATACCAATCAGCGGTATCTTTTTGGCAATGCCATGCGGTCGCTCAGCCATGGTTGTGTGAGGGTGCAGGAATGGCAACCACTGGCTTACTGGCTGCTGCGCAATGACAGTGTGGGCGGCGGGGGAAGGTCCACCCGGGTAGATTCGGTGAAAATATGGCTGGCCAATAAGCAAAAACGGACTATTCCGCTGCGCAACAAGGTGCCGGTATTCATCCGCTACATTACCTGCGATGTGCTGGACGGAAAGCTGGTTTTTTTTGATGATGTGTACGGTGACGACAAATACCTGAGGGAGAAATACTTTGCCGGTAAATGAGTTTTTTGACCGCCCCTTTTTGCGGTCCTGCTGCCGGGCCAAAACAACCCCTTCCAAAACGGTGAATATTAAGTAAATAATTTATTTTCGGATATTGAACTTAGCCGTTATTTTTGTCGAGATTTAAAACCAAACTATCTCTTTATGAAGAAGATATTATCTGCATTGTTTGCACTGTACCTGCTTGTGCCGGCCAGTTACGGGCAAAACGATGAAATCAGGCCACAGGCTCTGGGCCTCAGTTTCTTTATGAACGACTTTGTTACGCCTTCCCGTATCCGCACCACTTCATTGAACCAGGTTATCAGGGATAAAAGTTTTGCAAGAATGAGGGATATGTCTCCCGGTCTTGCTGTAAATTATTTCCGCGGTGTAGCAAAACATGTTGACATTGCTGCTTCATTGGGCGGTTCTTTTGTTCGCTACCCCATGCCCAACAGAAGTTTTTCTATCAATAATTTACTGCTGGAAGCCAATGCGTCTTTGAACCTGAAAATGACTACGGAAAAATATTGGGTACAGCCTTACCTTTCACTGGGTGTGGGTGGTCACAAATACCGTTCTTATTATGGTGCCTTCCTCCCGCTGGGTGTGGGCGCAAAAGTAAACCTGTTTGATGAGGCACACGTCTTCATCACTTCTACCTACAGGGTGCCTGTTACTACCGAAACAGCCAATTATCATCTTCAGCATAGTATTGGTTTTGCCGGCCGTTTGGGTAAGAAAAAAGAAGCTGCACCCGTAGTGCTCGACAGGGATAAGGATGGTGTACCTGATGCAGCTGATGCCTGCCCCGATGATCCGGGACCTGCTGCCCTGCAGGGTTGCCCCGACAGGGATGGAGATGGTATTCCTGACAAGGATGATAAGTGTCCTGATGTAAAAGGACTGGCTAAATACCAGGGTTGCCCCATCCCCGATACCGATAAAGATGGTATCAACGATGAAGAAGATAAATGTCCTACGGTTCCCGGTTTGGCCCGTTACCAGGGTTGTCCGATACCCGATACTGATAAAGATGGTATCAACGACGAAGAAGATAAATGTCCTACTGTTCCCGGCGTGGCCCGCTACCAGGGTTGCCCGATCCCCGATACCGATGGCGATGGTGTAAATGATGAAGAAGACAAGTGTGTAACCATCCCCGGACCGAAAGAGAACTTTGGTTGCCCCATCATCCCCGAAGAAGTGAAGAAGCGGGTTGATTTTGCCGCCAAGAATATCCTCTTCGTTACCGGAAGCTATAAGCTGCAGTCCAAATCTTACAAAGGATTGAATGATGTGGCCAAGATCATGACAGAAAATCCGGGTATGACACTCGATATCGCCGGTCATACAGACAATGTGGGCGCCGATGATAAGAACATGACGCTGAGCCAGAACAGGGCCAACGCCGTTAAGGCTTACCTGGTGAGCAAGGGAGTGGCCGAAAGCCGCATTACCGCTACCGGTTATGGTGAAACCATGCCGATTGCTACCAATGCCACTGCCGCCGGCCGTCAGCAGAACCGCCGTTCTGAACTGAAGCTGAGCTATTATAAATAATAAGTACTATTCTTTTAAATAGTAAAATGTCCCGGTAATGCCGGGACATTTTTTTTATATAAGCATATCTGAAATTAATACTTTGTTTAAGAAGTTAATTTTTCAATTATTTATAGCTAAACAAATTATAAGCACATGCGATAATTATGGTTAAAGCTATTGATAATGAGAAATTTCATTAATGCTACAACTTATCAACACAATATTGAACCAGGATCATATTTATTAGTTCTCAGGTTCTTTTTTCCAAATAATTGACCTACCTTTGCGCCGCCATTAAGAAAAGCTACAGGTGGAAATGATAAGTTGATAGGGTGGTTTTCTTCAAGTGGCAGTCTATGAGAGTCTGAACTACCATATACTCCCCCTCCGCCACCACTGGCGGAAACCTGACCGGGGATTACAGGCCGGCCGGCCTGGCAACCAGGCATTAGCAACAATAAATAAAGTATCCGCCAAAGGCGGTAAAAGAAGATAACCGGGGCAAAAAACCCGACAGCATAAATAAATCTTAACTCTAAATCTTAAAATTAATAAGCAGTCATGGCAGACTTAAAATTTCAAAGAAACTTTGGTATTGCAGCGCATATCGATGCTGGAAAGACCACAACGACGGAGCGTATCCTCCGCTACACCGGTATGATCCACCGAATTGGTGAGGTGCATGATGGCGCCGCTACCACCGACTGGATGGAGCAGGAAAAAGAAAGAGGTATTACCATTACTTCAGCTGCCGTTAGCTGTAAATGGAATTTCCCTACTGAAAAAGGAAAAGCTACTGCTGATACCAAACCCTATTCCTTTAATATAATCGATACTCCCGGCCACGTAGATTTTACCGTGGAGGTAGAACGTTCCATGCGGGTACTGGATGGACTGATTGCCCTGTTCTCTGCCGTAGATGGTGTGGAGCCCCAGTCAGAAACCGTTTGGCGCCAGGCTAACCGCTATGGTGTACCCCGTATCGGTTTCGTCAATAAAATGGACCGTGCCGGTGCCGACTTCCTGAATGTAGTAAAGCAGGTAAAAGAAATGCTGGGTTCCAAAGCGGTGCCCCTGCAGTTGCCTATTGGCGCTGAGGATGATTTCAAAGGCGTGGTGGACCTGATCAAAATGAAAGGGATCATCTGGCATATGGAAACAGAAGGAATGACTTTCGATGAAATAGATATTCCGGCTGATATGGTGGAAGAAGCCAAAGAGTGGAGGGCCAACCTCGTGGAAGCCGTGGCAGAATACGATGACCACCTGATGGAGAAATTCTTCGAAAATCCGGACAGCATCAGCGAAGCGGAAATCCATGAAGCCATCCGTAAGGCTACCATCGACCTGAGCATTGTGCCCATGATGTGCGGTTCTTCTTTTAAGAATAAAGGCGTACAAACTGCCCTGGATGGTGTGTGCCGCTACCTGCCCAGCCCGATAGATATTCCTGATACTAAAGGAACTCATCCGGATACCGGCGAAGAACTGGTACGCAAGGCAGATCCGAAAGAACCCTTTGCGGCCCTGGCCTTCAAGATCATGACTGACCCCTTTGTAGGTCGTCTGGCCTTCTTCCGCTGCTATAGCGGTCACCTTGATGCGGGTTCTTATGTACTGAACGTACGTAGCGGTAAGAAAGAAAGGATCAGCCGTATCATGAAGATGTTTGCCAACAAACAAAACCCGATCGATTTCATCGAAGCAGGTGATATCGGTGCGGCTGTAGGTTTCAAAGAAATCAAAACCGGTGATACGCTGTGTGATGAGAACCACCCGATCACTTTGGAAAATATGTTTATCCCCGAGCCGGTGATCTCTGTGGCGGTAGAGCCAAAGACACAGGCCGACGTAGATAAAATGGGTATGGCTATTGCCAAACTCGTGGAAGAAGATCCTACACTGCGTGTAAGGACCGATGAGGAAACCGGGCAGACCATCCTTTCCGGTATGGGTGAATTGCACCTTGAGATCATCGTAGATCGTATGAAGCGGGAGTTTAAGGTAGAAGTGAACCAGGGCGCACCGCAGGTGGCTTATAAAGAAGCTTTCCAGGCTACAGTAGAGCACAGGGAAACGCTGAAAAAGCAGACAGGTGGCCGTGGTAAATTCGCCGATATCGTATTCAATCTCGGACCAGTAGATGCTGAATGGCAGACTGAGAACCCGGATAAGAACTACCAGTTCGTAAACGACCTGTTTGGTGGTTCTATCCCAAGGGAATTCGTTCCGGCTATCCAGAAAGGTTTTGAGCAGGCCATGACAACAGGTGTATTAGCCAGCTATCCGGTTGCCAACATGAAGATCCGTGTATTTGACGGAAGCTTCCATGCTGTGGACTCTGACTCTATGTCTTTTGAATTGTGCGCCAAGCAAGGTTTCCGTGAAGCAGCCCGTAAAGCCAAGCCGGTATTGCTGGAGCCAATCATGAGAGTAGAGGTGGTAACCCCTGACCAATATATGGGTGACGTAACAGGTGACTTGAACCGTCGTCGTGGTATGATGGAAGGAATGGACAGCCGAGCCGGTGCACAGGTAATCAAGGCCAAAGTACCGCTGAGCGAAATGTTTGGTTATGTAACCCAGCTTCGCTCACTGAGTTCCGGCCGTGCCTCTTCTACCATGGAATTCTCTCATTACTCTCCTGCCCCTAACAATATTGCAGAAGAAGTAATTGCAAAAGTGAAAGGTAAGGTGAGTGCTTAACCGCCTCATCTGATCATAAAGAGCAACCCCGTTCCGCTAAGCCGGAACGGGGTTTTTTGATAGATGAAATATTAATCAGGGTCAAGCTTATTCGGAGGTCATGGCATCATAATTGCAAACGTATAGGCAGTTCCCCGTTTTTAAGATTCCAGGATTGGTCCCATGAAATGAAAAACATTTTTGCTTGAGTGTCCCGGGCAAAGGATCCGTTAACGGGTCCTTTCCTGTTTCAGTGGGTCTTTAAAGATATACCAGGCCCCGGTAGCCGACACCACCAGTGTGATGAGATAGAACAACAGGCTGATAATAACGGCCGTTTCCCCGGATAGTCCGAAATAGGCAGCGCCTTCCAGGAAGACCACTTCCCGTATGCCAAGGCCGCCAATGGTAAGCGGTAATACCGATACAACGGAAGAGACCAGGAAAATAAAGAGGCAGGCCAACTGGTTTTCTTTGACTCCCAGCGACAGCATAATGAAATAGATACAAACCAGCTGAACGGCCTGTACCAGTAATCCCAGCAGCAGGGTTGACCCAAAGCCCGGTATAAAATCCCTGAACCAGCGAAGGACGCTGAAATAAAAACCGCCCAGGGCGGCAAGGGCAGCGGCAGTCAGCAGCAGACTGTATGGCGGAGCCAGCAGGAAGAAGCTACAGGCAGCAAGCAATAAGCCCAGCCCCAGCAAACCACTGAAGCGGTCGAGCAAAACGGCAGCAGTCGTTTTTTTATATGAGAGGGCATATCTTTTTGTCAGCACAATGACCTTATAGGCATCCCCGCTCACCGAGCCGGGAAGGAAGAGGTTGTAAAACATACCGATGAGGTATAAGCGAATATTTTGTCCTTCACTGAGGCTGATGCCAATATTCCTGAAATAGATATTCAACCTTACGGCTGAAATGAGTTTTGACAACACAAATACCAACAGGGCCACCAGCAACAGGAACCAGTCGGACCTGCCCAGTACCTCCTTTGTTTTGGCCACATCAATCTTACCGGATACATACCAGAGGCAGGCCGCCATTACTGCTATTTTGAGCAGCAGCTTCAGGAATTTTACCCCTCGGGGAGGTGGCTTTGCCGGTTGGTCCATAATGCAGTAAATTGTTGCAAGTAAACCCAATTTGATGATAAAAAGAATTAAATACCTGTTGCTGTTTATGCTTGGGCCCTTGTTCGTACAGGCACAGCTTACCCGTCTTGCCGCAGGTATGAAGATCACCGGCAATACCAAAGTTTACAGCAAGGTGTACCGCTTCAGCGGCATGGGGGATAGCACCCGGCCGGTACTATTGATTGAGGGCAATGATATCACTGTTGACTTTAACAAAGCCGTGCTGCAGGGCAATGATCAGCCGGAGAAACCGGATGCTTTTTTGGGTATCTGCTTACTTATCCGTAACAGCCGCAACGTAACAATAAAGAACCTTTCTGCCAGAGGATACAAAGTGGCCCTGATGGCCCTGAACTGTACAATGTTGGTGATTGAAAACTGCGACTTCAGTTACAACTACCGTCAGCGGCTCAACAGTACCCAGGAGAAGGAAGATGTGTCTGACTGGATGAGCTACCATCACAATGAGAACAATGAGTGGCTTCGCTACGGCGCCGGTCTATACCTGCGCAGTTGCAACAATGCCATTGTAAGAAATTGCAAGGTAACCGGAGGGCAAAATGCCCTGATGATGACGGAGTGCAATGATGGGCAGGTGGTCAACAATGATTTTTCTTTTAATTCCGGTATCGGTATTGGTATGTACAAAAGCAGCCGCAACCGGGTGATGTATAACCGGGTGATCTTTAATGTGAGGGGTTACAGTCATGGAGTGTACAACAGGGGGCAGGACAGCGCAGGCATGCTGGTATATGAGCAAAGCAGCAGCAATATTTTTTACAAGAATAATGTAACGCATGGCGGTGATGGTTTTTTCCTCTGGGCCGGGCAAACCACTATGGATACGGGAGAAGGCGGATGTAATGATAACCTGCTGGTTGAAAATGATTTTTCCTATGCGCCCACCAATGGGGTAGAAGTTACCTTCAGCCGCAATAAGATCATCGGGAACCGGATAGCCGAATGCGATCACGGCATATGGGGCGGGTATAGTTTTTCCACCCTTGTCCTTGAAAATAAATTCCGGGACAACCGCATTGCCATTGCCATTGAGCACGGGCAGGATAATGATATTTGGTACAACAATTTTTCAAAGGACAAGGAAGCGATCAAACTATGGGCAAGAAAAGAACAACCGGCCAACTGGGTGTATGCGCAAAAAAAAGATACCCGCAGCAGGGATTACCGGATTGCAGGCAACAGTTTCAATCATGTGCCCCTTGCATTGAACCTGTCACGAACTTCCGGCCTGTCGATCTTTGGAAATACCTATTCGGGCAGCGGTAAGGCATTAAGAAATGATTCAACCGTTACAGGTATTGACTCTACGGAAAAGTCACTGGTTGATTTTGCCGCCTGGAAGATCGACACCCTTACTAACGGTGCCGCTAACCCTTTTAAAGAAAGTAGCCGGTATGCCGGACGTAATAATATCCGCATCACAGAATGGGGGCCCTATGATTTCCGATATCCGCTTATCTGGCATACCAACCCAACGGATACAGCCGCACTCATGCAATTTGAACTGCAGGGCCCGGCGGGCAACTGGAAGATCAGGAGCTACCGGGGCGTTAAAAATTTATCTGCTACCAGGGGCAAATTTCCGGCAGTACTCTCTGCCGAAAAAGTAAAAGGGGAGCGAACGGATATATTCATCGAACTGGAGTATACAGGAGTGCCTTACACCAATATTTTTGGAAAAAAGATAGCAGGGCGCATTCCTTCGCTTTTTCATTTCCGTAAATTCTTTCAGCCGGTTGACTGGGAAGTATTATTCTACCCCCTGGATACGGCAAGCCATAACCCGATTAGAACAGGAACCCTGTTTTCATTGTATGAAAAGAAAGCCCCTTTTAAATCAGAGAAGAATAATAAACTCGACTATGCCTGGTGGGGTGGTATCAAAGAAGGGGGCATCCAGCATTCACAATTCATAACTGTGGCGAACGGCCAATTTACCATTCCCAAAGGGAAATATGAATTGGCTGTTACCTGGGATGATGCCGTGAGGGTTTACCTGGATGAAAAGCTGGTGATAGATGAATGGAACCCTTCCCAATACCAGTTTGACGAATCGCCAAACCGAAAGGTCATTTTGGATCTTGAAGGGTTCCATCGGTTAAGAGTTGAACATCTTGAACTGGGTGGATTTGCCACACTGAGTTTCCAAATCAGGCCGGTATAATGGTAGTTGCCATAGCGCCAATCATAATTGCCTGCATTATTACAAATAAGTGATACGGTCGTGTGATCGTATAAACCCGGTTGGCAAAACTCCATTTGTCCGGTGAAATGATAGTTCGCAGCAGCGAAGAAATAACAGCGCCGGCTTTCACCAGTTCTTCGGCAATGGACCAATCGGCAGCCTTCTTCATCATAACTTCATAGTTCTCATACGCTGCAGCTGACGGTTCGTTCAACGGCAAGGATTCTGCCATTACCACCGGGGCATTCATACTTTTTTCCAGTTGCCTGATCTCTTCGTCACTATACATATTCCAGAGCAGGTCGCTGATGATCATTTCTTCCCGGTTCATGAGGCGCAAAGCTGCCGCAGTAAGCTCAAAGAAAGCCTGCTGAATTTCTGCGGCCATTTTTTTGCGCAATGACCAGGTATTCACCTGTTTCAATTTATATTGCTGCTGATCTATTTTTTTTATCATTTCCCTGGTGCTGTTATTGTTCTTTTCCAGTTCAAGGGCAATGTAGGGTGCCACAGGCACTACTGCTTCCAGTATCCGGCTTGACTGATCGAGGTACCGGGCCAGTGCTTCATTGCTCTGGTTGATTACCTCGAGGCATTGGGGGATACTTCCGGGTCCTGCTGCTTCAGCTGCCTGTACCCTGAGCCCGGCATCCAGCAAGCGGCTGCGCAGGCGGTTGTGGGCTTTGTCGTAAATGTTGTAACGTTCGCTTCTCATCTTCTTCCCGATTTAATGGTTACTGTATCTGACGCAAAGCTCAGGGCTTTGTTACTGACAAATCATCACATAACTGTGTGAATAACAGGTGTTAGTGATAATAATGTTAAGGCCGTTGCCAGTGGTAGTAATGGTGTGCCGGGCGGTGACCGGCCTGTATAAACGGATAAAAGGGCTTCCGGGCAGTTAACAGCGTCCCCAAATAAGGCTTATTTTGAAGCGGGAAACGGTAACCAAAGGAGCTTTTTTCCTGCTACGGAAAGCCATTTGAAAATCAGCCATATAGGACGGTAATTATCATAGGCAGGTTTTTTACCAACATCCTTTAAAATTCTTTCCCAAGTATTTGGAAGCTATAGCTGTCAGCCATACCTTTGCACTCCCAAAAGAAAAATGGGGTTTCACACATGTCGCAGCGAATCAGAATAAAATTGCAGTCTTACGATCACAACCTGGTAGATAAATCTGCCGAAAAGATCGTAAAAACCGTACGCAGTACCGGTGCCGTGGTAACAGGTCCTATTCCCCTGCCTACCCGCCGTAAAATTTTCACTGTATTGCGTTCACCCCACGTAAACAAGAAGAGCCGTGAGCAGTTCCAGCTGGCTACGCATAAGCGTTTGCTGGATATCTACACCTCTTCCAGCCGTACCGTGGATGCATTGAGCAAACTTGATTTGCCCAGTGGTGTGGAAGTAGAGATCAAGGCGTAACAGCTGTGATCACTTAATTTAGTTCTTATAATATATAGTAATTGCTATCTCTCAAAAATATCCTGGTTAGCCCGGGATGATAGAAAAGAGCTCTGGCGCATTAACATAAAACAAGCCATTCAGGGTTTGTTTACTGCCGGTACTTCCCCATAAAGGAAAAGGTCGGCGGCAAACGGGGATTGAAACCTCCCGATTTTTATCGGGATGTACAAGGTTGTCCCAATAATCCTGCAGGCTACAAACTGTACAAACCATGAAAGGTATTATTGGAAAAAAGATTGGGATGACCAGCATCTTCGATCCCGAAGGCAAGCAGACCGCCTGTACGATCATTGAAGCCGGTCCTTGCGTAGTTACCCAGGTAAAGACCAAAGAGTCTGACGGGTATAATGCACTCCAGCTCTCTTTCGGCGACAAGAAAGAAAAACAAGCTACCAAAGCCGAAAAGAACCACTTCGCTAAAGCTCAGACAGCTCCCAAAAAATTCTCAAAGGAATTCCGCGACTTCGCTATCGAAAAAAATATTGGTGAAACCATTACTGTCGACATTTTCGCAGAAGGTGAAAAAGTTGAAATAGTAGGCACTACAAAAGGTAAAGGTTTCCAGGGTGTGGTAAAGCGCCACGGATTTAGTGGTGTGGGCCAGCAGTCTCACGGTCAGCATGACCGCCAGAGAGCCCCCGGTTCACTCGGTAACTCATCTGATGCCAGCCGTGTAATGAAAGGTATGCGTATGGCCGGCCGCATGGGTAATGACCGTGTGAAACTGAAAGGCCTGAAGGTGATGAAAATTTTCCCTGACAAAAATTATATCCTGGTTAGCGGCTCTGTTCCGGGTCATAACGGTTCAATTGTTTTAATCCAGAAGTAATTGATGTCATCCTGCGCTTGACGAAGGATGGCTACTAAAACGAATAAAAATGCAAATCGAAGTTTTAAATAGTAAAGGAAAGGCAACAGGCCGGACAGTGGAACTGCCCGAAGAGATCTTCGGTGCCGAACCTAACAACCATGTAATGTACCTGGCCGTAAAACAATACCTGGCTGCCCAGCGTCAGGGTACTCACAAAGTGAAGACCCGTGCTGAAGTAAAAGGTGCCAGCCGCAAACTGCACCGCCAAAAAGGTACCGGTGGAAGCCGTAAGGGTAATATCCGTAACCCCTTGTACAAGGGTGGTGGTACCATCTTCGGCCCCAAGCCCCATGGTTATGATATCAAACTGAACCGTAAAGTGAAGGACCTGGCCAAGATCTCTGCGCTTTCTTACAAAGCCAAAGACAACGCCATTGTGGTGGTAGAAGATATCAATATGGATGCCCCGAAGACAAAGACGTTTGTGGATATGCTCGGTAACCTGAAAGTAGCAGACAAGAAAGTAATGTTTGTACAACCGGAATACAATGATAATGTGGAACTGTCTCTGCGCAATGTGCCCTCTGTACTGGGTGTTTTGCTCAGCGATATCAACACCTATGATATTGTAAACTCAGAGGTACTGGTATTAACAGAAAGCGCCGCCAGGATCTTTTCTGAAGAAGAAAAAGCGGAAGCATAATTAACCCTTCGGCAAGTCCGGGCTAATAAAAGAGCTATTAAAGAACATAATTAAATAGAAAGAAATGAGGTCGTAAGATCCCATTGCGTCAAAAAGAAATAAAAAATATTGCAATGAAACTTTCTGAAGTATTGATAAAACCCATTTTGACAGAAAAAGCAAATGCACAGCAGGAAAAACTGCGCCGCTATGCTTTCAAAGTGGCTAAAAAGGCTAATAAACTGGAGATCAAAAAAGCCGTTGAAAGCTTTTATGGTGTAACCGTAACAGACGTTAACACCAGTGTGGTTCCCGGTAAGAACAAGAGCCGTTTTACAAAGTCTGGTGTTATCTCCGGCCGCAAGCCGAGTTACAAAAAGGCTTTTGTAACCGTAGCTGAAGGTGAAAATATTGACCTGTATTCAAACATTTAACCTTTAAGCAGAATGGCAATCAACCGCCGCGAAGTGTTGGAATCAGAACAAAAAAATCAGTAACAAGAAAATGGCACTAAGAAAATTTAAACCCATGACCGCAGGTACCCGCTGGAGAATCGGGAATGCCTACGCTGAGGTTACCACGAATGTACCGGAAAAGAGCCTGGTAGAGGCTAAGCCGAGAACCGGCGGACGTAACTCTTCCGGTCACCTGTCAATGCGCTACAGGGGTGGCGGACACAAGAAGAAATACCGTATCATCGACTTCAAGAGAAATAAAGCCGGTGTTGCTACCGTAGAATCCATTCAGTACGATCCTAACCGTACCGCTTTCATCGCCTTATTGAATTATGCAGATGGTGAAAAGCGTTATATCCTGGCTCCCCAGGGTTTGCAGGTGGGGGCAAAAGTAGAAGCCGGTAAGGATGTAGCTCCCGAAGTGGGAAATGCCCTGCCGATGAAGTATATGCCGCTCGGTACCAATGTACACAACATAGAAATGCAGCCCGGACAGGGTGGCAAATTGGCCCGCAGTGCAGGTTCTTCTGCCCAGCTGACCAACAAAGAAGAAAAATATGCCATACTGAAAATGCCTTCCGGTGAGTTGAGGAAAGTATTGATCGATTGTTATGCTACCGTAGGTGTAGTAAGCAACAGCGATCATAGTTTGCAGAGTATGGGTAAGGCCGGCCGCAACAGGTGGAAGGGTATTAAACCAAGAAACCGCGGTGTGGCAATGAACCCGGTAGATCACCCGATGGGTGGTGGTGAAGGTAAAGCTTCAGGTGGTCAGCCTCGCAGCAGGAATGGTCAGTACTCAAGGGGCTTGAAAACAAGAACAAAAGGAAAAGGAAGTGATAAACTGATCATTCAGCGCAAGAACGGAAGCAAGCTGGCTAAGTAATCAAACTAATTAACAACACAACGACATAAATTATGGCTCGTTCGATTAAAAAAGGTCCTTATGTAGCATCTCACCTCGAAAAAAAGGTGATGTCTATGAATGAAGGAAAAAACAAGAAAGGGGTTATCAAAACCTGGAGCCGCCGCTCTACTATTACTCCTGATTTTGTGGGTCACACTTTTGCGGTACACAATGGCAACAAGTTCATCCCTGTTTATGTAACAGAATTCATGGTTGGTCACAAACTCGGAGAGTTTGCCCCTACCCGTCAGTTCAAAGGACACTCTAAAAAAGAAGGTTAATAAAGAAATTAATAAAAATGGAAGCAGTAGCTAAACTGAGAAATTATCCGACATCGCCCCGTAAGATGCGGTTGCTTGCTGACCTGATCCGTGGTCAGAAGGTAGAGAAAGTGCTGGCCGAACTGGAGCATAACCCCAAGCACCCGGCAGTTCCCCTGCGTAAACTGGTGCTGAGTGCTATCAGCAACTGGAAGCAGAAAAACGAAAATGGCGATGAAAGCCAGCTGGTGATCAAGACCATCTTTGTTGACGGTGCCAGAACGTTGAAGCGTATGCGCCCGGCTCCCCAGGGTCGTGGTTACAGGGTGCGCAAACGCAGCAACCATGTAACAGTGATTGTGGATACAAAAGAAAATAAAAACTAAACGAATTAATAAACCAATAACATGGGTCAAAAAGCAAATCCGATTGGTAACCGCTTAGGTATCATCCGTGGATGGGAATCTAACTGGTATGGCAGCAAAAAAGATTTTGCAGGCAAACTGATCGAGGATAATAAAATCAGAACATACCTGAATGCCCGTATCAATAAGGGTGGTATTTCAAAGATCGTTATTGAAAGAACACTGGGTAAACTGATCGTTACCATCCACACTTCCAAGCCCGGTATCATTATCGGTAAAGGCGGTGGCGAGGTAGACCGTATCAAGGAAGAGCTGAAGAAACTGACCGGCAAGGAAGATGTACAAATCAACATCCTGGAGATACGCCGTCCTGAACTGGATGCCATGATCGTAGCCGATACCATTGCCCGCCAGATCGAAAACCGTATCAACTACAAAAGGGCCATTAAGATGTCCATTGCCTCAGCATTGCGCATGGGTGCAGAAGGTATCAAGGTGAAAGTGTCCGGTCGTTTGGGCGGTGCAGAAATTGCCCGCAGCGAAGAGATCAAACAAGGCCGTGTGCCCCTGCATACCTTCCGTATGGATATTGATTATGCCAATGTATTTGCGCTGACAGTATATGGTAAGATCGGTATCAAAGTATGGATCTGTAAAGGTGAAGTATTGACCAAGAGAGACCTGAACCCCAATTTCGTAGGCGGTAAGAGTGATGTGAGCGACAGAAGGGAAAGAAGGGATGAAGGCGGCGGTGGTCGTCGTGATGACAGAAGAGGAGACAGAAGAGGCGGTGGAAGAGGCGAAAGGAGAAACTAATTGATAGCAGTCACGGGTTTTGAATCCGGTCTGCAAGAATAAAAAGATAAATAACCATTTTAGGCAAAGAGCTTAATACTCGAAGCCAGAAGCTAAAAGCTTTTTCAAATGTTACAACCGAAAAGAACGAAGCACAGGAAAATGCAGAAGGGCCGCATGAAAGGCGATGCCAAAAGAGGAACAACGATTTCCTTCGGCTCATATGCTTTAAAGGCGCTGGACAGTCATTGGATCACTGATCGCCAGATTGAAGCTGCCCGTCAGGCCCTTACCCGTGAAATGAAAAGGGAAGGTAATGTGTGGATCCGCATTTTCCCTGATAAGCCGATTACCCGTAAGCCGCTGGAAGTGAGGATGGGTAAGGGTAAAGGTAACCTCGAGTTTTGGGCTGCTGTGGTAAAGCCGGGCCGTATCTTATTTGAAGTGGATGGGGTGAGTGAGCAGGTTGCCCGTGCATCACTGGCACTGGCTGCCGGAAAACTGCCAATCAAAACCAAGTTCATTATGCGCCGTGACCTGGTTACAGCGTAAAAAATAAAAATCGTAAAGCGATGTCAAAGAAAGCAGATTTTGTAAAAAGCATTCATGGGATGAACGAGCAGGACCTCAGGGCCCGCCTCGCCGAAGACAAACAGCGTTTAAAGAAGCTGGAGTTCGCCCATGCCATATCTCCGCTGGAGAACCCGATGACCATCCGTGGCCTGCGCCGGGATATTGCCCGCCTGAAAACGGAATTGAAGTTAAAGCAACAGCAAGCATAATAAACTTGAAAAAATGGAAGCAAGAAATTTAAGAAAGACCAGGATCGGTGTAGTAACCAGCAACAAGATGACTAAAACCATCACCGTTGCGGTAGAAAGAAAGGTGAAGCACCCGATCTATGGAAAGTTTGTAAAGAAAACTACCAAGTTCCATGCTCATGATGAAAAGAATGAGTGCAGCATCGGCGATGTGGTAAAAATCATGGAAACCCGTCCGCTCAGCAAAACCAAGCGCTGGAGACTGGTGGAAGTAGTCGAGAAAGTTAAGTAATTGAATATTGATAATTGAATAGGGTCTTTTTGGAAATATTCAATTGTCAATCTAAAAATATTAAATAGACAAAAGATGATTCAGCAAGAAAGCCGTTTAAATGTAGCGGACAACAGTGGTGCCAAAGAGGTGCTTTGTATCCGTGTACTCGGCAACAGCGGTCAGCGTTATGCCAGGATTGGCGATAAGATTGTAGTAACTGTAAAGGATGCGTTGCCCCAGGGCGGTATCAAGAAAGGTACAGTAGCCAAAGCGGTTATCGTTCGTACTACGAATAAACTTCGTCGTAAGGATGGATCATATATCCGTTTTGATGACAACGCAGTGGTAATCCTCAACCAGGCTGATGAGCCCCGTGGTACCCGTATTTTCGGCCCTGTGGCCAGGGAACTGCGTGACAAGGGTTATATGAAGATTATATCACTGGCACCGGAAGTATTATAATTGATTAAACGGGTTAACACCCATTAATGACAGATAAACATGAAAGCAAGATTCAAACCCAAGTTTAACATTCGCAAAGGTGACAACGTTGTGGTGATCGCCGGCGATGATAAAGACCTTTCGAAGCCCCGCACCGTAAAGCAGGTGCTGGTGGATGAAGCAAAAGTGATCGTGGAAGGGGTGAATATCATCACCAAGCATACCAAACCGTCTGCACAAAACACCAAGGGTGGCATTGTGAAAAAAGAAGCCCCCATTCATATCAGCAATGTGATGCTTTGGGATCCTGCCCAGAAAGCCGCCGCAAGGGTTACCCGGGTAAGGAAAGAAGGTAAAACGGAGAGAGTTTTTAAAACCAAAAAATCCCGATAAGCATCGGGACAGAGAGGTAAAAAATAATGAGTACTAAAACGTATATCCCAAGACTGGCAGCCAAGTACAAAAATGATGTTGTACCTGCCCTGGTAAAGAAGTTCGGTTATGATACCGTAATGCAGGCCCCCAAGCTGGAGAAGATATGCCTGAACCGTGGCGTTAACGGAGCTGTATCTGACAAGAAACTGGTGGACATTGCTGTAGAAGAACTGACAACGATCACCGGTCAGAAAGCTGTAACTACAATGTCGAAGAAGGATATCTCCAACTTCAAGCTGCGTAAGAACATGCCAATCGGTGCAAGGGTTACGCTTCGCGGTGACAAGATGTTTGAATTTCTTGACCGCCTGATTTCAGTGGCGCTGCCCCGTGTTCGTGACTTCAAGGGTGTAAATGAAAAGGCGTTTGACGGCCGCGGTAACTATACGCTGGGTGTAACCGAACAGATCATCTTCCCGGAGATAGACATTGATAAAGTGAACAAGATCACCGGTATGGATATCACTTTTGTGACCACTGCCAATACAGATGAAGAGGCCTATGAGTTGCTGAAGGAACTCGGAATGCCTTTCAGGAATGCAAAAAATAATTCTAACTAAAAAAGAAATAAACAAACTATGGCTAAAACATCGGTAAAGGCCAGGCAGCTGAAAAGGGAAAAAATGGTTGCCCAGTACGCAGCTAAAAGAGAAGAGCTGAAAAAAGCCGGCGATCTGAAAGCACTGGATGAACTGCCGAAGAATTCTTCTAAAGTTCGTTTAAAGAATCGCTGCCAGTTGACAGGTCGTCCTAAAGGCTATGTACGTTACTTTGGAATTTCCAGGGTGGCATTGCGTGATATGGCTTTGAACGGCAAAATTCCCGGTTTGAAAAAAGCAAGCTGGTAATCAATCAATTTATTAAAACTAAACTTTTCCAATTATCCCGATAAAATATACCGGGACGTAGGAGGGCAAAAAATATGGTAACAGATCCTATAGCAGATTTCCTGACCCGCATCCGTAACGCACAAATGGCCGGTCACCGTGTAGTTGATATCCCCGCTTCTAACCTGAAGAAGCGTATGACGGAGATTTTGTACAACCAGGGTTATATCCTGAAGTATAAATTTGAAGACAACAATAAGCAAGGCATCATTAAGATCGCTTTGAAGTATGACCCGGCTACCAAACAGCCTGCCATTCAGAGCATGGAACGTATCAGCCGTCCCGGTTTGCGCCAGTATGCAAAACCGGCCGAGTTCCGCAGGGTAAAGAGCGGTTTGGGAATCGCCATCATCTCTACTTCTAAAGGGGTGATGACCGATAAAGAAGCAAAGGCCCAGAATGTAGGCGGAGAAGTACTTTGCTACGTATATTAATCAATTAACGTTACTGATACATTAAGCTGAAACTATACTAAGCTGACCGGTCAGTAAATGATAACAAAATAAAAAATAGATTATGTCTCGTATAGGAAAAAAACCGGTTGTTGCTCCCAGTGGTGTGACAATTTCAGTCGGAAAGGATAATGTGGTTACAGTTAAAGGCCCGAAAGGTGAATTGAAGCAGGCCATCGACCGTGATATAGCTGTTGAAATTAAGGATGGACAGATCACATTTGCCCGTCCAACAGATCAGATCCGTCACCGAGCCATGCATGGCCTTTACCGTTCTCTCATTTCAAATATGGTAAAAGGTGTTACTGATGGTTTTGAAAGAAAACTGGAACTCATCGGTGTAGGTTTCAAAGCAGCCAACACGGGTAATGTACTGGATCTCTCTTTGGGTTACTCTCACAACATCATTTTTGAAATACCCAAAGAACTGAAAGTGGCTACCGAGCAATTAAAAGGTCAGAACCCGATCATTACCCTGGAGGGTATCGACAAGCAATTGATTGGACAGGTAGCTGCCAAATTACGCAGCCTCCGGAAGCCTGAGCCGTACAAAGGAAAAGGTGTTCGCTATGTAGGTGAAGTAGTACGTAAGAAAGCTGGTAAAGCAGCTGGTAAATAAGGCCGTTGTTTCTCATAAAGGGAAGAAAAGGCACAGATCTTAAAAAGAGTAAAATAATCAATTAAGTTTCTGGCAGAATCAGAAACGATAAAACGCTCCGCCGGTTGGTGGAATGGGGGTTAAAAAATATGAATCCGAAAGTAAAATCACAGAGAAGACAAAATATCCGTTACAGGATCCGCAGAAAGATCAGCGGTGATGCTGCCAAGCCCCGCCTGTCTGTATTCAGGAGTAACAGTGATATTTACGCCCAGTTGATCGATGATACAAAAGGGCTCACACTGGCCGCTGCTTCTTCAAGGGACAAGGATATTGCAGCACAAAAGCTCACCAAATCTGAAAAAAGCAAGCTGGTGGGTGCAGCCATTGCCCGTAAGGCCACAGAACTGGGAATCCAGGATGTAACCTTTGACCGTGGTGGTTATCTCTATCATGGCCGGGTGAAGTCTGTAGCAGATGGTGCAAGGGAAGGTGGTTTGAAATTCTAATTATTACTATCAAACTTTTAATTACAAGTATAAATGTCAAAGCTTAACGTAAACAGGGTAAAAGCCGGTGACCTGGAACTGAAAGACAAAGTGGTTGCCATCAACCGTGTGGTAAAAACTACCAAAGGAGGCCGTGCCTTCAGTTTCTCTGCACTGGTAGTGGTGGGTAATGAAAATGGTGTAGTAGGTCATGGTTTAGGCAAAGCCAAAGAAGTACAGGAAGCCATCACCAAGGGAATAGAGGATGCCAAGAAGAACCTCATTAAAGTTCCGGTGATGAAAGGGACCATTCCCCATGATCAGTGGGCCAAAGAAGGAGCTGCCAAGGTACTTATCAAGCCAGCTGCACATGGTACCGGTGTAATTGCCGGAGGTTCTATGCGTGCTGTGCTGGAAGCGGCGGGTGTAACCGATGTGTTGGCCAAATCACTGGGTTCTGCCAATCCGCACAACGTGGTAAAAGCCACTTTCAAGGCATTGGCCATGCTGCGTGAGCCGGTTTCAGTTGCCAAAACCCGTACACTTGGTCTGAAGAAAGTATTTAATGGTTGATACTGGTTACTGGCTACTTTTTTCCGGTAAGGAAAATTGTAATCAATTCATTTAACCAGTAACAAGAAACTAGTAACAAGCAACGAGATATGAAAAAGATAAAGATCACTTTAGTAAAGAGCCCGATTGACAGGCCTGAGCGTCAAAAGCTGACCGTACAGGCTTTAGGTCTTAATAAAACCAACTCTTCGAAAGAAGTGGAGGCTACTCCCCAGATCATGGGTATGCTCCGTAAGGTTACCCACCTGGTGAAGGTGGAAGAAGTGAAGTAATAACCGCTTCTGGTAAAAAAAAATCATATGCGAGCCCCGACGCTTTTGGGGCGATGAGTAAAAAATAAAAGCAACATGAAATTACATGAATTAAGGCCAGCCAAAGGCGCAACACACAAAGAAAAACGTATTGGTCGTGGTGATGGATCCGGACATGGCGGAACATCTACCAAAGGAACAAAAGGTGCACAAAGCCGTGCCGGTTTTAAAAACAAGATGGCCCATGAAGGCGGCCAGATGCCGATTCAGCGCCGTATCCCCAAACGTGGTTTCAAAAACCCCCACCGTGTAGAATACAAAGTTTTCAATCTCGGACAGATCGAACAACTGGCAGAGAAATACAATTTCTCCGAAGTATCACTCGAGAACCTTTATATCAACGGCCTGGTAAACCAGAAAGACAAGGTAAAGATCCTCGGTAACGGAGAAATCAAGGGCAAGTTTACTTTCCGTGTAAATGCTGTAAGTGATAAAGCCAAAACTGCGATTGAAGCAGCCGGCGGATCAGTCGAAATAGTGAAGTAAAATCACTAATTTGCAGCGACGCATGAAACATGCGTCTTTTATGTTTTAAGAGTACTTAAACTATTATTAATTCCCGTGAAGAAATTAATACAGACACTCAAAAATATCTGGAGCATTGAAGAGCTGCGCGGCAAGATATTGTTCACCCTGATGATGATCGCCATTTACAGGGTGGGTACACATATTGTACTGCCGGGCATTGACCCCAATGCACTTGAAGGCGGTAAGAACAGTACCGGTATCTTAGGATTGATCGATGCGTTCTCCGGTGGCGCCTTTAACCAGGCCTCCATTTTCGCATTGGGTATCATGCCTTATATCTCTGCGTCTATCTTCATGCAGCTGATGACCGTACTGGTCCCCCGTTTCCAGAAAATGCAGAAAGAAGGTGAAAGCGGCCGTAAAAAAATCAACCAGTATACCCGCTACCTTACAGTAGCAGTAACTATCCTGCAGGCTTCTGCCTATGTAACTTATCTGCGTGGTATGACGCAGGCTGGCGGCATTATGCCGGCCTATGCCAATTATTTCTGGCTCTCTACCGTAGTTATTCTTACAGCGGGCACCCTGTTTGTTATGTGGATGGGTGAAAAGATTACCGACAAAGGTTTAGGTAACGGTACTTCACTGATCATTATGATCGGTATCCTGGCCCGTTTGCCACAATCATTCCTCCAGGAGTTGAGTGCCAAATCTGTTCGTAACGGACAAATCCTGGTATTCATTGTTGAAATCGCCATCCTGATCGCAATAATTATGGGTTGTATCCTGCTGATACAGGGTGTAAGAAAAGTGCCCGTTAACTATGCCAAGCAAATTGTAGGTAACCGCCAGTTTGGTGGTGCCAGGCAATTCCTGCCGCTGAAAGTAAACAGCGCCGGTGTAATGCCTATCATCTTTGCCCAGGCTATCATTTTTATACCAACCATTTTTGCCAACTTTAACCCTACGGGTGGCGGCAGTTTTCTGCGGGCATTGAATGACCACAGCAATGTTTGGTATATGCTGATCTATTCTATTGTAGTAATAGGATTTACTTTCCTTTACACAGCTTTAATATTTAATCCCAAGCAGATTGCTGATAACCTGAAGCAAAATAATGGTTTCATTCCCGGCGTAAAACCCGGACAGCCTACGGCTGATTATATTGGAGCGATTATGGATAAGATCACCCTGCCCGGTGCCATTTTACTGGCCTTTGTAGGTATCCTGCCAGGTATTGCTCAGCGCTTTGGGGTTACACAGCAATTCTCAACCTTCTTCGGTGGGACCTCACTGCTGATCATGGTGGGTGTTATCCTTGATACCTTGCAGCAGATTGAAACGCAATTGCTGATGCGCCAATACGATGGCCTGATGAAGAGCGGACGTATCCAGGGCAGACAAACTACTTCTGCCGTTCAGATGTAATTATAAAACCAATAATAGCAGACCCGGTAAGCCAAACTTGCCGGGTCTTATTTTTTAAAGATATTTGCAGGGTTATGATGATCTGTAAAACAAATGAGCAGGTAGAGCAGATGCGGCAAAGCGCCTTACTGGTGAGTAAGACGCTGACCGAAGTAGCCGGGATGCTGAAGCCGGGTATTACCACCATTTCCATCGATAAAATGATCGGTGCATTCATCAGGGATCATCATGCCGTTCCCTCTTTTCTGAACTATCACGGTTATCCTTATAACTCCTGTATATCGGTAAACGATGTAGTGGTACATGGTTTCCCCGGTCATAACGAACTGAAAGAAGGTGATATCATTTCTGTGGATGTTGGTGTGATATTGAACGGATGGCATGGTGACCACGCCTATACTTTTGCAATTGGTGACCCCGGTCCGGAGATAATGGAGCTCATCCGGGTGACAAAAGAATCGTTATATATAGGCATTGAAAAAGCTGTTGCAGGTAACAGGGTGGGGGATATCTCCTTTGCCATTCAGGAATATACAGAAAGAAAGCATGGCTATGGTGTAGTAAGGGAACTGGTTGGGCATGGCCTCGGTAAAAACCTGCATGAAGATCCGCAGGTGCCTAATTATGGAAAAAGGGGAACCGGTGCCAAATTGAAGGAAGGGCTGGTGCTGGCTATTGAGCCCATGATCAATATGGGTACAAAAGATGTTTATACTGAATCAGATGGCTGGACGGTGAGAACCAAAGACGGAAAGCCATCCGTTCATTTTGAACACGATGTATGTGTTCGAAAAAACAAGGCGGATATTCTTTCCAGCTATACAACCATTGAGGAAGAAGAACGGAAAAATCCCTCTCTTTTTACGGCGGCAAAGCAGGCCGTTCTATAATACCCGGTATTTCATCTCCACCCGGTGGTCTTGCCAGATTTCCTGCGGACTGATATATGTATCATTCAGGCGAAAAACAATGCCTGCTTTTGCAAAGGCATCCCTTACCAGTTCGGAACAGATATAGCTTTTGTTTTTTTCCTTTTTCCCTATTCGGAAAAGTATCCTTGTCATGATGCGGATGATCTCCCAGTTATCATAAGGGCGGGTCAGTTCATCAAGGCCGAAGCTGATGGCTTTATTAAGTCTTGGTTTTTCCAGTTCAAAATTGAGTTTGCACAGAACTACCTGTCCTTTGTAAGGCCTCCGGGAGCCTTTATAATCTTTCAAATATTTGGATAACGGTATTAAACGGATGCCAATTCTTGGCTCTGCTTCCAGCACCATTACTCTTCCCAGCTCTTCATCTTTATAAATAATGGCTACATGGCTCCAGGCACTTTTGGTGAGCCGCTGAATGATGCCGGAAAACAAATAGCTGCCAGAACTGAAGAATATATCACCGGTCTTTAATTGCTCCCTTATTTTTTCATAGGGTATTACGGGTAATGACTTTATCTGCTGCTTTGTAATTACATCTGCCATGTGCCGAACTTAGTGAAAATTCGTATTTCTTTGTATAAATGACCCCCGTTGGCTAAGAAATTAATTGTTATTGGCGGCGGCGCCGCAGGTATTTTCTGTGCAGTAAATGCTGCCAGGTTAAATCCAGGACTGAAAGTTATTGTAATGGAAAAAACAGGCAAGCTGCTTTCAAAAGTAAAAGTAAGCGGCGGGGGAAGATGCAATGTTACCCATGCTTGCTTTGATATAGCAGAGATGAGTAAGCATTACCCCAGGGGAAGCAACTTTGTTAAAAAAGCCTTTTATACATTTTTTACTTCCGATACGATAAGCTGGTTTGAAGAAAGAGGGGTAAAGCTTAAGACTGAAGCTGACGGAAGGATGTTTCCGGTTAGCAACTCATCACAAACTATTATAGATTGTTTGCTGAAAGAAGCAGCAAGGTATGAAGTAGAAATATTGCTGAATACTGAAGTGAATGCAATCAGTCATCGGCATGAGTTATTTGAGCTGCACATTGCCGGCCGGGAACCGATATCTGCAGCATATTTATGCGTTGCGACAGGAGGCTATCCAAAATCAGCGATGTTTGAATGGTTGAAAAAAACAGGACATGCCATCGAAGAACCGGTTCCTTCCTTATTTACTTTTAATCTTCCCCGGCATCCGATCTGTGAACTGATGGGCATAAGTGTTGCAAATGTCAAAGTGAAAATATTGCATACAAAACTGGAAGAAAATGGTCCGATACTCATTACTCACTGGGGGCTAAGCGGTCCTGTTATTTTACGGTTAAGTGCCTGGGGTGCCCGGCAATTAGCATCTTTGTCATATGATTTTACAATCGGTATTAACTGGTTGTATGAAAAGGATTATAATGATAGTTCGTTAAGGGAGCTATTTTCTTCTTTCAGGGAGTTTCATTCATCCAGAAAGATCGCTACTTACAATTTTGCTGAGCTGCCCAACCGGTTATGGCTTTTTCTGCTTTCCGTTTCTGGCGTTACATCAGATATGCGTTTTGGCGACCTGCCGAAAAAAGCAGAGAACCTGCTGATTAAAAACCTTGCAGACTATACAGTGCAGGTAAAAGGAAAAACAACTTTTAAGGAAGAGTTTGTAACAGCCGGGGGTATTGCATTAGCTGAAATAGATCATCAGACCATGATGAGTAAAAAACTATCCGGATTGTTTTTTGCCGGTGAGGTGATGGATGTAGATGGCATTACCGGCGGGTTTAATTTTCAGCATGCCTGGACCAGCGGTTTTGTTGCTGCGAATGCCATAGCAAAAATGGCATCAGCAATTTAAATTTTCTGCTCCTTCCATTGTACGCAGGCCCATGCAGTAATAGGTAGCAACAATAGTAAACCAGTAAACCACCAGCAGCCGGTGATAGCAATTATTATAGTTGTAACCAGCAACAGGTAAAGCGGGTAGGTTAACAATAAGATGGAGATTAAAACAGAGTCATAATGATCTGTATTTTTTGTTTTAGCCTTAGTAAAAGTTTTTACAGGCATAAACAAAGGCAGGTGGAAAAGCCATCCCGTAATGGCAGGTATGCTAAGGATTAATTTTTTTAACCAGTGGGTTTTTGTCCCAAATGTTTTTTTAATGCCTTCATGATCTGTTTTTGGGATCTCATATACCAGTTTCTCCAGTTCATTTTTAAGCCGGTTGTTAAAAGCAATGTTCCTTTGCCCGTCTGCTGCTTCTGCAATTATATCTGTTGCAAGAATAGGCTCCCCAAAATTCAGCTTAATGGTTTTACCAAACCGGGTGAAGGAGCTATAGTTAATACCCACCGGTAAAACCTTTAAGGGAATATTTTCATCCCAGGCTTTAATAGCCAGCCGGGCTGTTCCCTTTTTAAGGGGACGCAAATGCCATTCATTGATGCATTTGCCTTCACTGTAAATGGTGATGACCCCGTTTTTTTTAAACAAGGCGATGCAATCATCAAACGTTTTATAGTTTTCCGATAAATTCTCAACACCCTCACTTGTACGGTAAACCGGTAATATTTTCATTGCTTTCAGCCACCTGCTATAGGTTGTGTTTTTGAAAGCATCGCCTCTTGCCAATGACCATACAGGCTGCTCAAAAATGGTATTCAATAATACAGAGTCCAGGAAAGAATTGGGATGGTTGCTTGCCAATAACAAGGGTCCTTTTTCTTGTAAAAATCCGGGACGGTTAATGATAAGGTGGCGACACCAAATTGGAAGGGCAAGGCGGGAGAGGATCTTGAGAAAACGGTACAGCAACAGGTATTTTTCGTGAATATAGCAATAATTACAGATGAGGAGCGAACGGGACCCTGAACGGAGCGTCGCAAGGGACGTAAAATCAAGGCGTTGGAGCAGGGCTCCTTATCTAAAAAAACAAGCAGTTTCAGGTCCTAAAACGGGAAGTATGACTTATCTTTGCCGCCCCGATCCCGATAGCTATTGGGAATTAAACCCCGGGACTATTTTATCATGTTTAATAACATTATTAAAAAACAACTAAACGCTGATGCACAGGAGTCTGCCGGCGCCGAACAGGCCGAGGCAACTACAGCGACAACAACTGCACCTGTGGAAGCAGTAGCTACTGCTCATGATGATTTTGACTGGAGTGTTGACAGGCGCAATGTGATCTCTTATTCTGCTGAAGAAAGAGAAAAGTATCACCAGGTGTATGATAACACTTTTGTACAACTGAACGATGGCGAACTGATCAAAGGCCTTGTAGTAGGTTTGACCAAAACCGACGTGGTTCTGAACATTGGTTTCAAGAGTGATGGTTTGATTTCATTGAATGAATTCCGTGACATTCCTGCCCTGGCTGTTGGTGATGAAGTGGAAGTAATGGTAGTAGAGAAAGAAGACAGGGAAGGACACCTGAACCTGAGCCGCCGCCAGGCCCGCATTACCCGTGCATGGGAAAAAATTGTAGAAGTACACAAAACAGGCGAAGTGATCACCGGTACTGTTACTTCAAAAACAAAAGGTGGATTGATCGTAGATGTGTTTGGAATGGAAACATTCTTACCGGGTTCACAAATTGATGTGAAGCCTGTAACCGATTACGATCAGTTTGTAGGAAAAACAATGGAGTTCAAAGTGGTGAAGATCAACGAAACGATTAAGAACGCCGTTGTATCTCATAAAGCACTTATCGAAAGCGATATCGAAGCGCAGAGAGCAGAGATCATGAGCAAACTGGAGAAAGGCCAGGTGCTGGAAGGAACAGTGAAGAACATCACCGACTTTGGCGCCTTTATGGACCTCGGCGGTTTGGATGGTCTGCTCTATATTACAGATATTTCATGGGGCCGTATTTCTCATCCTTCTGAAGTACTTAAACTGGATCAGAAGATCAATGTGGTGGTACTTGATTTTGATGATGAGAAGAAGCGTATCAGCCTTGGCCTGAAGCAACTGACGCCGCATCCATGGGATGTACTGGCAGAGAATATTGTAGAAGGCAATGTGGTAAAAGGAAAAGTGGTAAATATTGAAGACTACGGCGCTTTCCTGGAAATTCAGCCTGGTGTAGAAGGACTGGTGCATGTATCAGAAATTACCTGGGCCAATACCCCGATCAATGCCAAAGAATTCTTTAAACTGGGTGATGAGTATGAAGCTAAAGTGGTAACACTGGATAAGGCTAACCGCAAGATGAGCCTGTCTATCAAACAGCTTTCTCCTGATCCCTGGAATGATATTGAAGCCAAATTTGCTGAAGGCAGCAAGCACAGCGGATTAGTGAAGAACATTACCAATTACGGTGTGTTTGTGGAACTGGCCCCCGGCATCGGCGGTATGATCCACATCAGCGACCTGAGCTGGCTGAAGCGTTTCAATCACCCCAGTGAGTATACCAAAGTGGGAAGCCACATTGATGTGATCATCCTGGGTATTGATAAAGAAAACCGCAAGCTGCAACTCGGCCACAAGCAACTGGAAGAAGATCCCTGGAATACCCTGCAGGATACATTTGCCATCGGAACGGTACATGAGGGTACTGTAAGCCGCAGGGATGATAAAGGCGCTATTGTTCAATTACCTTATGGACTGGAAGGTTTTGCTCCTAACCGTCACCTGAGCAAAGAAGATGGCAAGAGCATTGCTGCAGATGAAACTGCCCAGTTTATGGTAATTGAGTTTGACCGCAATGAAAAGCGCATTGTTGTTTCTCATACCCGTATCTGGGAACAGGGACAGGTAGAAGCTGCCGAGGCTGCCAAGAAGGAAGCAAGGGCTGAAGCGGAACATACCCGCAAAGTAGTGAAGAGTGTGCAGAACAAAGTAGAGAAAGCAACCTTGGGTGACCTGGGAGTACTGGCAGACCTGAAAAAGAAAATGGACAGTGAGGGTGAAGCTGCTGGTGAAAATACAAAAACTGAATAATCTGAAAAGTTTGCAAAATCAAAACCCTCTTTTTAATTAAGAGGGTTTTTTTATTGTTTTTACTTGCAATTTCTTATTTTGAAACTAGATTAATTATGTAATGAATGTAATGTCTACTTTTAAAGACAGGTTAAGGAATTTTCATCCGGTACGAAAAATTGTTTACTTCCTGGTAGGACTGGGCTCCTATCCGGGCCTGGCGATGGTCAATAAATTAAAGATATCCGGTACTGAACACATAAAGAACTTGCCCAAAAGAAATGTATTATTTGTCAGTAACCACCAGACATATTTTGCCGATGTAATCACTTTCCTGCATATTTTTTGTGCCGTTAAATGGGGCAAATTGAACAGGCTGGGTATTCCCTATTATCTATTAAATCCTTTCACCAGGGTCAACTATGTAGCTGCGGAAGAAACTATGAAAGGAAGTTTTATCAGCCGGCTTTTTTTATTGGCCGGAGGCCTCACCGTAAAAAGAACCTGGAGAGAAGGCGGCAAAGAAGTTCGAAGGGGCCTCGATCCCTCTGATACAAGAAAAATAACAAGGGCTTTGGAAAATAACTGGGTAATTACTTTTCCGCAGGGAACTACCAAACCCTTTGCTCCCGGACGAAAAGGTACAGCACTAATCATAAAACAAACAAGGCCAATTGTAATTCCCGTTGTGATAAGCGGATTCTGGCGGGCTTTTAATAAAAAGGGGCTGAAGTTTAAAAAGAAAGGTTCTTTATTGTCTGTTACATTCAAGGAGCCCTTACAAATTAACTACGAAGATTCTGCGGAAAACATAATGGCACAGGTAATGGATGCTATTGAGCAGAGTAAAAAACATATGATGATGGGCAAGCACCATTGGCTGACCACGGATAAGTAGTAGCTAGTCAGGAGTCAATGCTCAATTGTGAAATGTGAATAGTCAAGGGTAATTAGTCCTTTACAAATAATGCCTTCAGTTCAGTAGCATCATCCGGCTTTAGTTTTCCTCCCAGTATCAATCTCAGTTGTCTTCTTCGAAGGGCGCCATCATATAATTTTTTTTCTTCCTCCGTTTCTGCAATTACAGGAGGCACAGGTCTTGGTTTTCGGTTGGGGTCCAGTGCAACAAAGGTGTAATAAGCTTCATTGCTTTTATACTTGTATTGCTGTATAAGGTCTTCACCCCATACTTTCAGGTGTACTTCCATTGAGGAGTTAAAGGCCCTGGTAATTTTAGCTTCTATATGTACCACATTTCCCAGTTTGATCGGGTTTTCAAAAGAAATATTATCCACCGATGCTGTAACGGCTGGCGCATTACAATGTTTTTGTGTGGCAAGGGCGGCAGCTATGTCCATCCAGTACATCAGCCTTCCGCCCATCAGGTTGCCGAAGATATTGGTATCATTAGGCAGCACCAATTCTGTCATAATGGTGAGACTGTCGGCGGCTTTACGTGGTTCCATACTCATGATTTGCGCAAAGATAAGC
>DASUDW010000143.1:0-13405 GCA_036275415.1 Chitinophagaceae bacterium
TTCTCCAGCATATCCTCGCAATAATTAGCCTCCAGGAACACTGCATGGCACTGCGAAAAATATTTCAATACCTGCCTGCAGGCATAACCAATATCTGTAATAACACCTACCCTGATGCCATGTCCGCTTACCAAAAAACTGTGCGGATCGGCGGCATCATGGCTTTTCCTGAAAGGGAGAATTTCAAGGTCGCCGATCTTTACCGGCTTTGCATGCCGGAAATGGACCGTTTGCGAAGTCTCTAAAGGCAGCTTGGCATGCCGCAATGTAGCCTGAGTAATGAAAACAGTAAAACCATATTTCCTGGCCAGCCCCGGCAGGCCGCTGATATGGTCCGCATGCTCATGCGAAATAAAAATGGCCTTTACCCGGCTGATGTCTAACCCCAGCTTTGCCATCCTTCGTTCCGTTTCCCGGCAACTAAGCCCCGCATCCACCAGGATGGCTTCCTGGCTGTTGCCAATGTAATAGCAATTGGCATTACTCCCGGAATTCAGCGATGCAATTTGTAAAGGCATAGGCATCAAAAATAGCATCTAACCGGCTTATTCTTAAAAGGTTTTAGCGAAAGGCCGGTAAGCTGACTACAGGCATAAAACGGGATGTCTAACCTCATGTAAAACGGGTGTTTGTGCTGACATTCCTCATTCCAAAACGACAGGTACCGGAATTACATTTGGCTATTGTAGCGACATTACCGGGCCAATGCCCGGTTGAAACGATTGCTTAACATTTAAATCTTTGTTTATGATACCTACAAAAAATGCAACGATTGACAAGTTCATGCAACTCATGAAGAAACGTAACCCTCATCAGCCTGAATTCCTGCAGGCCGTTTCTGAAGTTGCCCATGCCATCATTCCTTTTATCGAAGAACATCCTGAATACAAAAAAGCCAACATCCTGGAAAGAATGACAGAACCCGAAAGGGTAATCATCTTCCGTGTCCCCTGGGTAGATGATGAAGGAAATTTCAGGATCAACCGCGGCTTCAGGGTACAGATGAATAATGCGATTGGCCCCTATAAAGGCGGACTTCGCTTCCACCCCAGCGTTAACCTGAGCATATTGAAATTCCTGGCTTTTGAACAAGTATTTAAAAACTCGCTTACCACTTTACCAATGGGTGGCGCCAAAGGTGGCTCTGATTTTGATCCCAAAGGAAAATCTGATAACGAGGTAATGCGTTTCTGCCAAAGCTTTATGAACGAACTGTATCGCCATATCGGCAATGATACCGACGTTCCTGCCGGTGATATCGGCGTAGGCGGAAGAGAAATAGGATACCTGTTTGGCCAGTACAAACGCCTGAGCAATGAGTTTACTGGTGTATTGACCGGTAAGGGCTATACGTATGGCGGAAGCCTTATTCGCCCTGAAGCAACCGGCTACGGCACCCTTTTCTTTGCAGAAGAAATGCTGAAAATGAAAGGTGAAACCATGAAAGGCAAAAAAGTGGTCATCTCCGGTAGTGGTAATGTAGCCCAATACGCTATTGAAAAAACTATCCAAATGGGTGGTATCCCGCTGACAGCTTCTGACAGTAATGGCTTTATTTACGATCCGGATGGTATTGACGAAGAAAAACTGGCATTCATCCTTGAACTGAAAAATGTACGCCGCGGACGCATATCAGAATATGCTGATAAGTATGGCGTTCCTTATTACGAAGGTGAAAAACCCTGGAAAATACCTTGTGATATTGCCCTGCCTTGCGCTACACAAAATGAACTGGATGAAGAAGATGCAAAAATGCTGGTGAAAAAAGGATGCAAACTGGTAGCAGAAGGTGCCAATATGCCAACCACTCCGGAAGCAATAGCAGTTTTACAGGACAAAGGTGTCATGTATGCCCCCGGAAAAGCTGCTAATGCCGGTGGTGTAGCCACATCTGGCCTTGAAATGTCTCAGAATTCTATCAGGCTTTCCTGGACAAGGGAAGAAGTGGAAAAACGCCTTCAACTCATCATGAGAAACATCCATGAACAATGTGTAAAATATGGTAAGAAAGAAGACGGCACCATTGACTATGTAAAAGGTGCTAATATAGCTGGCTTTGTTCGTGTTGCTGATGCCATGCTGGCCGAAGGCCATGTTTAAGCAATAGTTTCGCTTGTTTTGATGAAAACGGTACAATTGAATGCCCCGGATTACCCGGGGCATTTTTCTTTTATCTCTTAACAAAAGTCAATTTTTTTCGGGGTACCGTGATAGTACCTTAGTTGTTGAAGACAGGAATAATGAAACCTTCTGTTAAATACCTATTGCTGCCGCTCATGCTGCTCATAGTTAAATCAGCATTCACCCAGCCTTATGTTGATCCCCTGCAAATAAGGTTTACTATGGGAGACAGGGATAATAAATCTGTTGAAAGAGGCACCCCTTTCAATCACTTATGGGCTGGAAGTGATTTACCCATAAAACTGGCGCCGGATGCATATGTGCTGTTAAGCCCTTATTATGAATACTGGCGTCTTGATTCAGGAAAGAAAGAAAATATTTTTCCCCGTGTACATAGCCTCGCCTTTCCTGCGGGTGTATTGCTGCCGTTGAAGAATAAAAAATGGGCCTTGTCCCTCACCGCCATACTCCGCTCAAACGGTGAACAATTACTGGCTGATAAAACCATGCAGATAGGTGGGGCCGGATTCCTGAGCTATGAAAAATCAAAAGGCAAAAAAATACGGTTCGGCATGTATGTAAACAAAGATTTTTTTGGCCTCTTTGTAATGCCGCTCGCAGGTGCAGACTGGCGAATAGATAAAAAGAACTATCTGTTTGGTCTTTTGCCCGGCAGGCTTACATGGGAACATCAGTTTACAGATCGTTTTTTTGGAGGGTTTACATTCCGTGCCATTACCAATAGTTTCCGGCTAAAGAACGGCAACTATCTGCGTATAGATGATAATCAGTTATCCGGCTTTTTGGATTTTTATCCTTTCCGGCGGATTTGCCTGACGCTGGAACCCGGTTATGGAATGCTGAGAAAACTCAGAACAGGGGTGGAAAAAAGGAAATATTTCCCTGATGATACCTGGGATGATGGAATTTTTATAAAGCTAAGTGCATCATACAGACTCAGGTTTGAAACGAAAGATTGATAAAAAGGTGCGAAGTAATAACACCGCACCTTTTTTATAGCTCAATTATTTTACAGTACTTCTACACTTCTCTCCACAAATGCCGTAAGATCTGCACCCTTCAGCATGCCCTGTGCCAGTAAGGCAAGGTCAAATGCCTGCTTGGCCAAAACGGACTGCTGCGCTTCTTCTGCACCGAGAATTTTTGCAATGAGTTTGTGATTACCATTGATCGCTACTTTATAGGTATCCGGCATAGTGCCGTAAAAATTCATTCCGCCCCCCAGCCGGCTCATATCTTTCATCCTTCGCATCCATTCTTCCATCGTAATGGTAACCGGCATTGTATCTGCCGGCTGGCTCTCCACCTCTACTTTCATGTTTACATTATTGATGGCCTTTTCAAAGATGGTTTTCAGCTTTTCTGTTTCTTCCTTACTGAGTTGGTGATTCTCTGTATCTTCTTTTTCAATCAGCTTATCCGGTACATCGGCATCCACTCTTTTTAATGAGGTCTTTTCTAACTTCATTTCCATGTGATGGATGAAATGCGTATCGATCGGCGAATTCATCAGCAAAACATCATAATTCTTTTTTTGGGCAGCTACTACATAGCTGTGCTGATGTTCAGTATCTGCCGTATACAAGTACACAAGTTGCCCGTTCTTATCGGTTTGAAAGTCCTTTACCTTAGCACTGTACTCTTCCAGTGTATAGTGTTCTTTATGGGTGTTGGTGAGCAATAAGAATTCTTTGGCTTTTTCATAAAACTTCTCATCGCTCAATGCACCGTATTTTACAAACAGGCCAATATCACTCCATTTTTCTTCATATGCCTTGCGGTCCTTTTTAAACAGCTCCAGCAGTTTTTCCGCCACCTTCCGGCTGATATAACTATTGATCTTTTTTACATTACTATCGCTCTGGAGGAAAGAACGGCTTACATTCAACGGAATATCCGGTGAATCAATAACCCCATGCAGCAGTAACAAAAACTCCGGTACAATATCTTTCACTTCATCTGTGATAAATACCTGGCGGCTGAAGAGTTTGATTTTGTTTTTATGAACTTCAAAATCGTTCTTCAGTTTTGGAAAATATAATACTCCCGTCAGGTTGAACGGATAATCTACGTTCAGGTGTATCCAGAACAGCGGTTCATCCTGAAAAGGATAGAGCTCCTGGTAAAAGCTTAAATAATCTTCATCTTTCAGATCGGCAGGTGTTTTTGTCCAGATGGGATTGGTATTGTTAATAATATTATCAACTTCAATGCTTTTATATTTTGTTTTACCCTCCTCATCTTTCCCGTCCTCTACCGATTCTGCTTTAGTTCCAAATTGTACCGGCACCGGAAGAAATTTTGCATATTTATCCAGTATCGCCTGTATACGGTGCTTCTCTAAAAACTCTGTTGATTCTTCATTGATATATAAAATAATATCCGTTCCCCTCTCGGCACGGCTTCCTTCGGTAATTTCAAATTCGGTACTGCCGTCACATGTCCAGCGGGCAGGCTCAGCACCCTCCTGGTAGCTAAGGGTTTGAATTTCCACTTTTTCTGCTACCATAAAGGCGGAATAAAATCCTAAACCAAACCGGCCGATGATCTCATTGGCGTCATTGGCTTCCTTAAATTTTTCCATAAATTCAGTAGCACCGGAAAAAGCCACCTGGTTTATATACTTTTTGATCTCATCGGCTGTCATCCCTATTCCGCTGTCGGAGATAGTGATTGTTTTGGCGTCTTTGTTGACGGCAACTTTAATATTCAAATTGCCCATGTCCTTATTGTAATGGCCTAACGAACTTAACCGTTTGATTTTCTGGGTAGCATCTACTGCATTGCTGACCAATTCCCTTAAAAAGATCTCATGATCGGAGTAGAGAAATTTTTTGATAATGGGGAATATGTTCTCCGTATTAATGGAAATGGCGCCTTTTTCCTGGATCATAATTATTGATTTTTAAACTGTTGAACTGGCCGCAATATTACAAGCAATGTTCCAAACAGCCTTTTTTTGCCAGATTGACATCATCTGAGAGGGTCTGTGAAATGGAATAGGTTCTCTGCCGGACTATACTCACAGTTTCAGGGAAAAATGTCAGTTGGAAAAAGCAATGCTGACAGGGGTCATTGGAGATGGCTGGAAGGCGGCGGTAGCTTTATAATTGAAAAAAGTCTTTGGCAAAACTTATAAAATATAAAACATGAAACATCTTTTCAAAATAATCGCCTTATTTACCTGCCTGTCATTTACTGGTTTATTTCAGGCGGCAAGGGCCAGTTATTTTATCTATCCGGCCATTCCCGAAAAAGTATTGGGAATGAAGATGAGTGAATTTAAAAAACTCACCATGCATGATTACAGCCTGATAACCGGTACAAAAATCAGTTTTAAAGAACGGATTGCTTTTATGAGCCTTAAAAAAGAAGTTAAGAAAGAACTGAAAAAAACAGGTAATGATCAGTTGATGAAAGATTACCTGTTAAACAGACCCGTAGATAAAAAAGATAAAACAGCACTCATCATTGGTTTAATTATACTGGTTGTAGTTATTGGCGCTATCATTATTGCTGAATCAATAAACAATATTGATATCGGGTTAGGCTCATAAAGGAAAAAATATCCGCCGGCATCCGTCTGCAGCTAGGTAAGTTATTATCCTTAAAGCTTTCTCCCCTCAATCAATTAATGCCGGTTATTGCCACATTCTTTCTGCGTCTTTTAATAATTTCTTAAATAGTAATTATCAATGTTTAAACATTGATAATTATTTGTACCTTTATGCAGCAATGCAACGTAAACAATTCATTTATACGATTGGGGGGATCATTACTATGGGAAACTTATCCGGTTTTAAACAATATACAGATGACCTGAAAGAACAAGACAGCAAAATGCCGGTATTGTTTATTGGTCATGGTTCGCCGATGAATGGTATTGAAAACAATTCATTCAGCCGACAATGGGAAACAATGGGAAAAGAATTGCCTGCTCCTAAGGCTGTACTGGTAATTTCAGCACATTGGCTTACCAATGGTACCCATATTACCGCCATGGACCATCCAAAAACCATTCATGATTTTGGCGGTTTTCCGCAGGAACTGTTTGAGGTACAGTATCCTGCTCCGGGTGATGCACTGCTGGCAAAAGAAACGCAAGAGCTGATAAAATCAACGAATATAGGCCTGAACCACGACTGGGGCCTTGATCACGGTGCCTGGACCGTTGTGAGAAGGATGTATCCGGATGCGACAATTCCGGTTTTGCAATTAAGCATCGATTACAGCAAACCGGCACAGTATCATTACAACCTGGCAAAAGAACTGGCAGCGCTGCGTAAAAAAGGGGTACTGATCATCGGCAGCGGTAATATGATACATAACCTGCGGATGGTTGCCTGGGATAAATTAGACAAGCCGGGATTTGGTTATGACTGGGCGATTGAAATGCATGAGTTATTCAGAAAGAAAATCAGCGAAGGTGACCATCAGGCACTTATCAATTATGAAAGCTTAAGTAAATCAGCCAGGCTGGCTATACCCACTCCGGACCACTACTATCCGCTGATGTATATATTGGGTTTGCAGGAAAAGAATGAAACGCCTTACTTTTTCAACGACCAGCTCGTTGCCGGTTCGCTGAATATGACATCAGTGAAGTTTGGTTAAAAGTTGATAATTATCTTGCTGTTCAATAATTAATATGCTACTACATCACCAATTAATTCAGCAATACAACCTTCAGCCACACCCCGAAGGCGGCTGGTATAAACAAACTTATAAAAGCAATGAATCCATCAGGGCGGAAGCATTGCCTGAACGCTTTGGCGGCGACAGGCCTTTTTCGACCGCTATCTATTTTTTACTGGAAAAGGGGAATTTTTCTGCATTTCATCGCATTAAGAGTGATGAGTGCTGGCACTTTTACCATGGTGATCCACTGGAGATTTTTGTATTACAACAGAACGGTGAGCTTACAGTTACTACGCTTGGCAATGATATCAGCAAAGGTTATTTATTTCAATATATAGTTCCAGCCGGCTGCTGGTTTGCCAGCCGACCGGCTCCAGGCAGTCAATATTGTTTTGTTGGTTGTACGGTAGCACCGGGTTTTGATTTTGCAGATTTTGAAATCGCTGATGCAAAAGATCTCATTAAACAATTTCCTAAACATAATTCTTTCATTACGGAGTTGTGCCGTTACTGAAAAGTAGTTTTATTTCAGAATTTTTTTTACCTCCCTTTTGATAAACCCGTTTTCAAAATAAGCATATAAATATTTTCCGGGGCAGGTAGTTTGTTTAGAATAATCCCGGTGAGTGGCCAGTGTTTCATAAGGAATCTTGTATATCTTACTGCAATAAGCGATCAATCTGATCAATGAGGAAAGTTGTGCTTCCGGCACTTCCACTTCATTCAGGTTGCCTAGACAGCATATCAGCAGATGCCCTTTCGGGTCGTATTCCGTATTGGTCTCTCCCACCGTAGTTATGGCTCTCCCTTCATATATCTTACCATCCGGCGCAATGAAAAAATGATAGGGCACATCGGCCCAGTTACGGTCTTTACCCATACCCCATGTCTGAATGCCTTTAATTTTTCTTATGGCATCATCCGTTACCAGCAGTTTGGTGCCTTCATGATGTACGGTAATTCGAACAGGTACATGCTGGCGATAAGGCCGGGGTTCATTGGCCTTCCACTCTGACCGGGGAATTATGTTTATTGATGACATCCATGTAGTAGTCTTTCCCGGCGCACAGCAGGATGAATAAAGCAGGGACATCAATAATGAACAAAACAGGAATTTCCTCATATCAGGGGGCTAGCATTAATGATCATAAAAGTTACACCAATCAGATACAATAAAAAAGGGCATCCGAAGATGCCCTTTGGTTCACCGTTACATGAAATTATTTCAGGTGCTTGGCGAGAGCTTTCGCTACATCAAACATTGAAACCTGGGCTTTACCTCCGAAGATGGGTTTCAGCTTGGCGTCGTTGTTGATCATGCGTCTGTTCTTGCTGTCCTGCAGCTTGTTTGCTTTAATGTGCGCCCAAATTTTCTTAACAGCTTCTGTACGGGCCAGCGGCTTGCTGCCTACTACTGCTGCCAGATCAGCGCTGGGTGTTAATGCTTTCATGAAAGCAGCATTCGGCTTGCGGGCTGCTTTTTTCTTAGCAGGTTTTTTTGCTGCAGCTTTCTTAGTAGCTTTTTTAGCGGGTTTTTTTGCAGCGGGTTTTTTTGCTGCAGGTTTTTTAGCGGCTTTTTTCTTTGTTGCCATTTTTTTAAGTTTTGAATTGTTAACGGGTTTTCAGTATTACCATACCAAATATAGAGTATTTCTTTATCCAATACCAAAGGAAAAAACTTTTTTTCCCTCTGAATATTCACATTTTTCATTGGGAAAAACCAATGCGGGGATCAATTCTTCATAGGGAAAACAGGGGTTCGTTCTCCTGAATTATTGGCAGCAGTGCTTAACTTGTGCTATTGAAATGGCCGGGTTGTTTATTAATATACATAGCCATACTGCTCCCTCTCCCAATGAGTGGGTGATCCAAAACCTCTATTCCCATTGGGAAAAAGCCGATATGCCCGGTTGTTTTTCCATTGGTATTCACCCATGGCATATAGAGGAAGGCTGGGAGGAACAGCTACTGAAAATGAAACAACAGGTATCGCATCCACATGTTATCGCCATTGGGGAATGCGGACTGGATAAGGCCTGCAAAACAGAATTTTCCCTGCAACAACTATTATTTGCTGAACAAATAGCACTGGCCAATACTGTTCAAAAACCGCTGATCATCCATTGTGTGCGGGCCTGGGATGAAGTGCTGTCTATGCTGAAGAGTGCAGCCAAAGTAAAAGTGATATTTCACGGATTTAATAAAAATGCCGAACTGGCCCGCCGGATAATTTCAGCCGGCTTTTATATCTCATTAGGAAAAGCCCTCTCTGAACAAAGGATAAAGGAGGTACTTCGCCATATCCCGGCAAGTCATTTTTTCCTTGAAACAGACAATGATAATATTCCCATTGAAAATATATATAAAGAAGCGGCAGAAGCTTTATCAATTGACCACAATTCACTTAGTTTGCAACTTCAAAAAAACGCATTAGCGGTATTTGGTGCCGCTGCAGTCATACCATGACAACTGATCTTTCCTGGTTATCCCGGACACAATTGCTGATTGGCGAAAAGGCCCTTCGCCAACTGGCTGCTGCTCATGTCATGGTAGTTGGGTTGGGCGGAGTGGGTTCTTATGCTGCAGAGTTCATTGCCCGGAGCGGCATAGGCCAAATGACGATCATTGATGGCGATGTAGTGGACCCCACCAACCGCAACAGGCAATTGCCGGCACTGGCAACCAATCATGGCCAGTCCAAAGCACAGATAATGGCAGACCGGCTGCAGGCCATTAACCCGGAATTAAAATTGCATGTTATAAGGGAATTCATCAACCCGGAAATGGTGATGCAGCAACTGGCTCACCGGCCTGATTATATTATTGATGCCATCGACAGCATCACTCCGAAAATTACTTTTATACGCCTTGCTTATGAAAGCAAGCTGCGCCTTGTGAGCAGCATGGGTGCCGGGGCTAAAGTAGATCCTACCCGCCTGCAGGTGGTCGATATTTCAAAAACTTACAACTGCCCCTTTGCGCAGCAAATACGTAAGAAACTAAAGCAGCATAAAATATACAGGGGAGTAAAAGTTGTTTTCTCCCCTGAAGAACCGATTAAGGAAAGCCTGATGCTTACGGATGGTAAAAATTATAAGAAGTCGGCCTATGGCACTATTTCTTACCTGCCTGCAGTTTTTGGAGCAGTGGCCGCATCTGTTGTTATCAGGGATCTTATCAAAAAATAACCGCAAAGGCTTATTTGCTGAACTTCTGTACCAGTGAATTGGAAATCACTTTAAATTCATTGTTCTTATAAACGATCTGGTAGCTGTTGTTCATTGCCCTGATGTTTGGATTGGAATAATGCTTTTCATTATAGGGTGAAAGCATATCCCTTTCTTCCGTTATTTTTCCCTGATCATCCACTGTTCTTACTACAACACGGTATTGAAAATGCCAGGGGTTCAGGTCATCTTCGTTGCCTTCATGTGAATAGGAATCATTGAACCCTTCAAAAATGAGTTCGTTCACATGGTCCTGGTGGGTTTTCAGCTGCTCGGTAATTTCAATGAGTTTGTTCAATTCCGGATCATTTTGTACAATGCCGCTATCCCAGACTATTTCACCATTCAGGAAAATGACCATTCGGTTGTCAACATGTTTTACATTGATCCAGTATTCTTTTTTCATTTTAATTGGTTTTATTGTTTCAATTTGTTCCGGTCAATCAAGGACAATGATACCTTCTTTGTCCTTTTTTAAAAAAAATTTAGTGCCAAAGATGTAAAACAATCCTGACTGCCGGCATGACGCAGATTATCCTTTCGGCTGATATTTATTCATTTCCGGTACAAAATAATACACAAGGCCAACACCCCGCTCCAATGATAAGGTTCAACCGGGGCTATGAGTGAACTCAGGCCAAACCGGTAGGCTGTCAAAGTAAATTCCGGTTGAATGGAGGAGGGTGGTGGTATGTATGAGGTTATTGAAAAAGATATATTGATCCCGGTAGACGGTTTGCGGCTGGAAGCCACATTAACCCTTCCGCCTAAAACAGAAGGGATAGTGATTTTTGCCCATGGCAGCGGCAGCAGCCGTTTCAGCCCCAGGAATAAATATGTGGCCTCGGTATTACAGGAGCATCATTTTGCCACCTTGCTTGCCGACCTGCTTACTCCCGGAGAGGATGAAGTGTATGCAAACCGATTTAATATTGATCTGCTCACTGAACGCCTTATTGCAATAACCCATTGGGTAACGCACCGGGATTTTGGAGAATCCATCCCGGTTGGATATTTCGGGGCAAGCACCGGTGCAGCCTCTGCCCTTAGGGCTGCTGCCAAATGCCCGAAAATCATCAGGGCTGTAGTTTCCCGGGGTGGCAGGCCAGACCTGGCGATGGATTACCTGCAGCAGGTACAATGTCCCGTATTGATGATTGTTGGCTCTTATGATGAAGAAGTTTTGCAGTTGAACCGGCTGGCATTTCAAAAACTTCCCAATAATAAAGAACTGAAAGTGGTGGAGGGCGCCACTCATCTTTTCGAAGAGCCCGGAAAACTGGAAGAAGTGGCCCGCCTGGCCAACTGTTGGTTTCAACTGCACCTGGCCAAAGCAACTGCACAGGAGAGTTTTGAAATAACACAAAAAGTTTAACCATGTACTTCAAAAACAGGTATGATGCTGCCATGCAGCTGGCTCCTTTATTGGAAAAATACCGGCATACAGATGGAATAATTATGGCAATTCCCAGAGGTGGAGTTCCGTTGGGTTATTATTTGTCCCGGCATCTTGATTTGCCATTGGATCTGCTGATGACCAAAAAGCTTGGTCACCCGCAAAACCTGGAATATGCTATTGGGGCGGTAAGCCTGGAAGGAAGTATTGCAGAAGACTGTATCGATATTCCTGAACAGTACATTTATGAAGAAACCAGACGTATCCGGGAGCAGCTGAAAGAAAGGTACAGGCAATTTATGGGCGATAAACCGCCGGCAGCTATAAAAGGAAAAATTGTGATCATTGTCGATGATGGAATAGCCACCGGCAGAACCATACTAAGCACCATTAAAATACTCCGTAATAAATTTCCCGCAAAGATTGTAGTGGCCGTACCGGTTTCTTCGGAGCAGGCAGCAGAAAGGATCAGCAAAGCAGTTGATGAATTCATTTGCCTGGAAACACCTTTCCCGTTCTTTGCCATTGGTAATTTCTATGAAGACTTTTCACAGGTGGAAGACAATGATGTGGCCCGTATGCTGGCAGAACTGAAAGCCGCACATAAAGTGAACTAGGTATCAGTTGAATCCGGCTCAGCCGGCTGAATAAATTCATTCATATAAATCCGGAAAAGAAGAATCACATAGTTGACCATTAAGGGGCCGAATATCAGCCCAATAAAACCAAATAAACTCAAACCCACTATCACACCGATTACTGTCACCAGCGGATGTACATTTCCCATTGTTTTTAATAGGGTGATACGAGCCAGGTAATCTACATTGCCTGTTACAATAAAACTATAGATGGCAAGCCCAACCGCATTCCATGTATCACCCGTCACATACATATATATCACCAGCGGAACCCATATGATCATGGTTCCTACAACAGGAAAAAAGGCAAAGACACCGGTAAAAAATCCCCAAAGGATGAATTCGTCCACACCAAATAGGATATAACCTACAGTAGCTGTAACTCCTTGTATCAGGGATATTATCGGAATGCCCAATGCACTGACCTTTACGATTCGCTTGGTTTCTGTGGCCAGTACATCCACATTTGTTTTTTTCAGGGGGATTATTCTCGCCAGGAATGATTCCATTTCTTTTCCGTGTACCAGCATATAATAAAATACAAATAATAGGATGACCAGGTTAAATAGCAGGTTCAATGTGTCATTCAACAGGGAAGGTACCAGGGTGGCGATCCTGTGTTGTAAATCCCCAAGGCTTTCATCAGAAACAAGGGTAACTCCTGCCTGCTCCTGCGCAACTATAATTGCCTGTTTGGCCTTGCTTAGTGAGGAAGCAGGGTTTTGAAAAAACGGCTCGACCTGTTTTTCCAATAAAATGACTGTAAAATAAATCAACAGGCCAAGCAGGATCAAAAAGCTGAGCATGAAAAGGCCGGCCGTCCATCCTTTGGGCCATTTACGATGATAGATGAGCTGAAAATAACTGCCCCTGCTTAGAATATACAGAGTAAGTGCCCCTAAAAGGCCGGGAAAAAAAACATACAATTCCCGCAGTACCAAGAGCACCAGGAATAATAACAACAGCAGGATCATTACCTGTTTGATCTGCTTATTGAAATCAGCCGGTTGCAACATGAGCGTAAAGTTTGTTAATACCCGGACAATAGTAATACTATATCAATTATCTTTTTATGATTAAAGGCTGTTGGCTAACTGATACTGATTAACCAGCCTGCTTCAAGTATTAGCTGAAACAACCTTTTGCTATTTAGGGATTTCTTCCGGTTCTGGATCTTCTTCATCTTTTCTTGGCCTGGGGTAGTCTTCATTTAATTTTTTCTCCAGGTTTTTTCTGTCTTTCATGTTTTGCCTGAATAGAAACACAATGACACCCAGGGACAAAACAGCTACCAGGAATATGTAGGGCCAGTTTTCTTTCATAAAATTTTTTTAACGGTCCTTCTTTTTAGAGAAAAGAAAAAG
>DASUDW010000144.1:0-14437 GCA_036275415.1 Chitinophagaceae bacterium
GCCGCAGGCAGGCACTAATCAATAAACCATCAATGATGAAAAAGAAATTTGTATTCCTGCTGGCAATGGTTGCCGTAATCAGCGTATCGGCACAAAATACTGTTGACATGAAGAAGCATTACCTGAAAATGTATGACAATGCCCTCATTTATAATGATGCCCGTTCGGCCATCAATGCCCTGCAGGGATATATAGCCATTGACAGCGGTATGGCGTATAAAGACACTTTGTCTATGCTGTATTTTTCCACCAAGGCCTATGTCAGTGCCCTGATACTGGCAGAAGAAGTATACAAAGCCAGTCCTTCCAATGTAGAGGCCATGGCGAGGGCCGCAGAGTGTTACGATGAACTGGGTGATCCCAAGACAGCGGTCGGACTTTATGAGCAGGTGGTGCCCAAAACCAAAAACCCCTATCACATTTATAAAATGGCTGTGGGACAGTATCAACTAAAACGAACACTGGAGTGTGAAGCATCTGCCAAAGCGGTGCTGGCAGATACCAGCAGTAAAAGAATCGGTGTAAGTTTTACTTCCATAGACGGAAGCCAGCAGGCAGTACCGGTGAATGCTGCTGCGGCCAATTTATTAGGTGTATTGAAAATGGATGTAAAGAATTATGCAGGGGCCAAAGCCGATTTCCAGGAAGCCCTGAAAATGTTCCCTGATTTTGCGGGGGCCAAACAGAACCTGGAAGCCTGTGATAAAGCATTGAAAGGAGGAACAAAGGCGCCGGCAAAGACACCGACTAAGCCGAAAGGATAAATACCTGATATACGTTTACAGAAGACAGATGAACGCTTAGAGTCATCTGTCTTTTTTTATTCTTTATTGAAAATACCAGATAAAAAAAGAAGGCCCTCAGGCCTTCTTGTACATAGTTAAACTTTATTATTCTTCCTGTTATTCAGTCTTTGTTTTCTCAGAAACTGAAGAGTTTTCTGTTTTCTTTTCTTCCACAGGTTTTTTAACATCTGCCGGCTTCTTCACATCTTCAACACTTGTACCTTTTGTGTCTGGCGCAGGCTTATTGGCAGGTTTTGCTGCTGGCACATCTTCTACACTGGTTCCTTTAATATCAACCTTGTTAGAAGTTAAAGTTGCTTTAGGCGCATAGTCAAGGCTTCCTCCCGTTGTAGCAGGAGCAGGTTTATTAACTGCCTTTGGAGCATAATTGATTGATGACTCTTCCGGATCAGGTGTATATCCGATGGTTTTTGTAACCGGCTGGTTATATACATCAGGATTAAGGTATTTGCCTTTGTTTACAGCCTCTTTTTCAACTGAATTTGGTATACGATGCTTTTGTGCGAATGCATCATTTCGAATACCTGTTATCTGCCAGCTGACTTTTACATTAGGCTGGCTAGTCGCAATTTCAAACTTATTATTGGCAACTTCTTTGCTGATGATTGCCTGGGCAAATGAGCCAATTACTGTCAGTTGATAACGGTATTCTATATTCAATGACTGGAAATAATCTGGAAGATCAACACTTGCTTTCCCAGTAGCGTCTGTTACTATATTGCCATTATAGATATTCATCATATCAGGGCTCTCCACAAAACTGTGCCAGAGGTATTTATTTTCGGGATCAAGCGGATGGTCAATCTTAAATGCACCGGCAGCTTTTGAGAGGGTACCTGCAACATGCAGATCATTAGAAACTACCACCCGACCAGTTGTATTTTCAATTCTTAATCTTTCACCGCCTCCGCCAAGCTCAAAAATCTGATAATCATCAGTTCCTGGATTGTTGCGGGTATTCCACTGGTTGGCACCTGCTTTTACAAACCGAAGGGCTGCATCACCACTGTTGGCATCAATATCTATTACGGAGAAACTTGCACTTGACTGCACTCGCAGACCTGTGCTTCCTCCGTGCAGTACATCCAGTTTATAGGAAGGGGAAACAACTTGGCCAATACCTACATTACCAGTACCATCTTGTATAACAACACGGCTGCCGCCACCACCCAATTCAAATATTTCCAGGTAATCATCACCAGGTCGGTTACGGATATTCCACTGGTTTACACCTGCATTTGCAAAGCGTAGAGCAGCATCACCGCTGGCAGCATCAATATCTATAGTAGAAAAACTAGCCGATGATTTGTTGAGGATACCTGTACTTCCACCATGAAGGATATCAAGACGATAAGCTCCTGTAGATCCGCCAATAGCAATGTTACCTGTACCATCATATATGGCCATTCTTTCGCCACCACCTCCCAATTCAAAGAACTGAAGATTGTTAACTCCAGGCTGATTACGGATATTCCATTGATTTACACCAGCACTTGCAAAACGCAAAGCCGCATCACCACTGGCAGCATTAATATCTACAACAGAAAAACCTGAAGTAGAATTAATACCAATACCAGTACTGCCCGCATGGTTAACAGTAAACCTGTGTGTAGGAGTGGTTGTGCCCACGGCAACGCTGGAACCATCATCAAAGATTAATGAGTTGCCTAGACTAGTAGTACTGGGTGTCCACTTTGGAACAAAGTTTACAGTTCCACTTCCTGTTACCACGCCAACTGCAGCAGCAGTCTGCCAGGTAGCATTACCTGTGGCATCAGATGTAAGAAGACGATTCGCAGCTTCGCCAATACCTGTAAACTGAAGGCCACCTTGTGTACGCAGTGCTTTTGGCGTTGCGTTACCACTTAAAATATTGGCTGCCCATCCGGTACCATTGGTAAAAACTTCCAGTGCATTGTTTGAATTAGCAGCATTGACAATCTGTATCAATCCAGATCGACCGGTTCCGGTTTGCGTTGAAGAAAAAACATTATTTGAATTGGCAGCATTATTAATTGCTAACTCCAGTACAGAACCTAGTCCGCTGTTTATGGCACGGATGGTCCGGCTTGCTCCAGCCCCATTACTAGTTACATTAAGTGCAAATGCTGTGCTTGCTGTGTTGTTGACGTCAAATGCAGCTGCAGAACCTGTACCAACTGTTGATGCAACCAATGTTGAAGTTGCGTTGGCGGCATTCGTATTATTGAAAATACCGGCACTACCCGTATTACTTGTTCCAAATAGTCCGGTTCCGCTGTTTGAACTTCCATAAAGACCAAATCCAGTATTGGAAGCACCATTTACACCAATACCGCCAGGTGTAAATCCATATACCCCCCAGCCATTACCAGCCTGTGAACCGTAAACACCAATGCCTAATCCCCCAGTACCATTATTGATACCCCTTACACCGGCTGAGAAACCACCAGGGGCGGTCGAAGTAACAGTACCAATGATTGCATTGGCATTGCCGGCTGTACTGTTGGTTAGACCTTCCAGTGCCGTAGCACCTGCCGAAGAAGTATTGCTGTTGGTAATCTTAAATAAGGTGCCGGCATCGGCCTGTGTTTTATTAAAAGGCAACACCAGGTCACCAGCCAGCGAACTGAATAGGGAGTATGGTACACTGGCCAATTGTGCCGTACCGATATTGATAAAACTTGTACCACCATTCGGGTCTATTTCTACCTGAATGAACTTGGCACCTACAGCCCAGTTTACCCCTGAGATAGTTCCCGTTACACTCGTAGCCCCACCACTACCAACTTGTACATTAAATAACCCGAATGGATTGGTGGTTACCGGTCGGGTTTCCTGATAAACAACAGGACCGGCCACAGCACCATCCCGGATAGTTAATCGAAGGGTAATGGCCTGGTTTATCAGTACATTACCGACACTGTTACGGGCCACACCCTGGTAATTTAAAAATCCCGGGGCCTGGCCGATACTGGCTAATGTTGCCAGCATCATAAATATGAATACATAAAACTTTTTCATTTGCTTTTAGGTTTATGTGTTAATGTTTTGGATTAGTCCATTTTGATAACCTTGAGTCCGCCATGGCGAATGATTTCTGTCTCCCCTCCCGGTACGCTGGATAAACGATTCGAATCAGGCTTCAGATCGGCCACAACGAAATACACTCCATTGGGATACCTGGTAAGATCAAACAGCTCGATACGGCAACAGCCATCATAATGATAACTGCGGGTTTCCAATGTCTGACCCATCGAATTGATCAGCTGAAGGCTCATGTGTCCGGGTGTCTTTACAAAGAAATCCACCTCAAACTTGCCGGATGTGGGGTTGGGAAATAGTTTGTAATCGCCTTTTTCAAAAAGGACTGTGAAGGGTGACAATCCGACCTTGTCTGTACAGGGTTGCAACACTCCCTGTGTAACTAAAACCGAACTGTCTGGCGGTGCAAAGGCCTGAACCAGCACCAGTTCCCCAAAACTCCACTCATACCGGTAATACGACAAAGCATTGTCGTAAGTGCCGCCGGCCGTATTCATGATAGCCGGCACCACCCCGTTCCAGGGAGTAACAGAAGGAACCTGTGCTTTACAGAAGCTAATGGCCAGAAATGCAGCCAATAGAGAAAGAGTAATTTTTCTTCTCATAAAGCTTTGAGTTTAATGGTTAAAAAATGTCACAAGGCGGAATATTCGCTTGCATAGGGAGGAAAAGCTACTTAGGAGAGAATAACCAGAAAGGTATCAGATGAAGTTCTCTAAAGGTATAGAGAAATAATGCCCTAAAAAAATTTTTTTGAATGAGTTATCAACCGGGAAACATCATCTTATAGTCAACCGAGACTTTTCCTTTGGATATATCATTCAGGCGGCCTTTCATCAATTTTCGTTTGAGGGGAGAAATATGATCGATGAAAAGTTTTCCTTCTATGTGGTCGTATTCATGCAGGATAACCCTGGCCGTAAGCCCGTTGAAGGATTTGATATGTTGCTGAAATTGTTCGTCATAATATTCCAGGGTTACTGATTCGTACCGGAAAATATCTTCCCGGATCTTGGGGATGCTCAGGCACCCTTCATTGTAAGACCATTCATCACCTTCCAGTTCTACGATATGGGCGTTGATAAATACCCCTTTGAAACCGGGTCCGTCAGGGTATTCTGCTTGTTCTTCTTCATCCATCGTCCGGAACATCTGCTCTGTATCCACCGTAAACAGGCGAATGGAGCGGTTTACCTGCGGAGCCGCCAGGCCTACCCCGTTACTGGCATACATGGTCTCCCACATGTCCTCAATAAACTTGTCCAACTGGGGATAATCAGCAGTAATATCTTCTGCTACTTTTCTGAGAACCGGGTGTCCATATGCCACAATCGGGAGTATCAACTTGAAAAGTTTAAAAGTGAACCAATGAAAACAGGTGCAAAGTTATCCCTTATCAACCAATCAACCTTTCAACTTTTCAACTAATTGATCGTAAATATTCCTGCAATAGGATGGTCGCGGCAATTTCATCTACCAGGGCCTTGTTGCGGCGCTGCATTTTCTTCAGGCCCATTTCCAGCATCGCATCTTTGGCCATTTTGGAGCTGTAGCGTTCATCCACTTTTTTTACAGGCATTTGCGGAAAATGTTTTTGCAGTTCTTTGATGCACTTTTCTACATGTACAGTGGCATGGGTGGCCGAATCATCCCAGTTGGTAGGCCAGCCGATCAAAATGAGTTCAACCTGTTCTTTGGCAAAATAGTCTTTCAGAAATGGTATTAGTTCTTTTGGGTGGATTGTAGTAAGACCGGTTGCAATGATCTGCAAAGGATCTGTTACGGCTATGCCGGTGCGTTTGAGGCCGTAATCTATGCAGAGAATGCGGGGCAATGTATATTTTAGATTTAATAGTTAGGATTTTACAAACAGGTCGGCTATGACAAAGATGGCGAAAACAACGGAAGCAATCCCGTTGGCAGTCATAAACGCCAGGTTCACTCTCTTCAGGTCATGAGGTTTTACAATGGAATGCTGGTACACAAGCATTCCTGCAAAGACGGCTGTACCGATCCAGTACAACCAGCCGAAATGACCATGGACACCGGCATAAATAATGGCAGCCGAACTTAAAAGGTGCAGTATTTCAGAAACACGAAGGGCCTTTGCCTTGCCCAGCCAGGCAGGAATGGAATACAACTGCTGCGATTTATCAAACTCTTCATCCTGCAGGGCATAAATAATATCAAAACCACTGACCCAAAAAATTACAGCAAATGAAAAAAGAATGGGCAAAAAAGCAAACTTACCGGTCACGGCCAGGTAAGCACCAATTGGTGCCAACGACAAACCCAGGCCGAGAATTAAATGACATAACGGGGTAAAGCGTTTCGTATAACTATATCCCAGCACCACGGCCAGTGCTACCGGTGACAGGTAAAAACAAAGTTTATTAATGAAGAAGGTGCAGGTGATAAACAACAGGCAATTGACGATAGTGAACAGCAACGCATTTTGGGGAGTAATGATGCCGGAAGGTATTTCCCGGATAGCTGTTCTCGGGTTCTTTGCATCATACTGCCTGTCGAGATACCGGTTGAAAGCCATCGCAGCGCTGCGGGCAAAGACCATGCAGAGGATGACGAGCAACATATATTTTCCAACTGTTATAACCGTTGCATCTCCTGAAACTAGTTTACCTGCTAATGAATTTTCTATAAACGGCAACCGGCCCGATTCAAAATCCCATTTTAAACTGATCACTTTGTTTAAATTCCATTGACCAACTCCGTATTCAACTTCTATTGGTATTGCGATGAAAAAACCAATTAATGCAAACGGCATTGCAAAAATGGTATGAGAGAATTTTATGAGACTTAAATAGCTTTTAACCTTACTCATGTTTATTTATTGGCCACTGAGGCACTGAAACACAGAGAAATCAGTGCTTCAGTGTTTCTGTGGCATTTTTATAAAATACGATTACGAACTAATTCCCATAAAACAACCCCCGCTGCCGTGGCAATATTCAGCGAATGCTTCATACCCAATTGAGGAATTTCTAAACAACCATCACACAATACAATGGTTGACTGCTCAACGCCGGTCACTTCATTGCCGAATACAACAGCTATTTTTTCTTCCGGTTCAAAGCCGATGGCATTTAGCTTATAACTTCCCTCGGCCTGCTCTGCTGCATAAACATTGTACCCAAGGCTTCTTAAATCTTCGATGGCTTCGGCAGCCGTTTTGAAATATTTCCAGTTTACTGTTTCCTCCGCACCCAGGGCTGTCTTTTTAATTTCTTTATGGGGTGGTTTGGCTGAATAGCCAATGATATAGATAGCTTCTATCAGGAATGCATCCGATGTACGGAACACACTGCCCACATTATAGGCACTACGGATATTCTCCAGCACAATGATGATCGGGATTTTATCAGAGGCCTTAAACTCTTCTACTGATTTTCGCCCCAGTTCCTGCATGCTCAGTTTTCGCATGGCGCAAATGTAGGGATTAGTTAAAAAGTTAACAGGTTAATAAGGATGGCGAATTTAGCCACCTTGTCAACCTGTCAACTTATAAACCTGTTAACTTATCCTTATTTCAAATTCACAATCTTTTTATCCTTCGGATACTTCACACTATAACTAAACCGTACTTTTTTACTTTCACCCGGCTTCAGGTCAATTTTCCAGGTAAGCACACCCGTTTCAGTATTGACCATAGCGGCGCCTTCCTCCTCCAGTTTTACTTCAATCTCTTTGATGGTACTAAGCGGAAACTGGTCTTTCAGCAAAAGATTTACATCCGTTACTTTATTATTCTTCACAATGATTTCATAGGTAAATACCTGCTTCGCATCCTTGCCAAATGTTTTCAGGCTGCTTTGTTCTTTTACCAGGGATCGCTTTATCGCCACCCGCCTGTCACGGCCCAGCGAAAGATTCAATGTATCAGCAGTAGTATTGGGATCAATGTTGGATTTGCCGATATAGGTATCATCCATGATGATATTGGCATCACCGGGCAACAGGTCCAGGTTTTGCCAGTCGGCCACTTCTGCCAGCAGGTAGGCTTCTTTATCCACCCGGGGCACCGCATAGTTCTTCAGCAAACAATCAATTTGCTGCTCTTTTATATTAATACTGTTGAGCTGACCATCACTGGCAATATCATAGGGCAGGTCAATTTCATAATTGATATTCAACTGACCCGTATTCAGCGTGGTGTATTGATCCAGTGTACTGGGATCAATGGTCTGGTCTTTTTGTTTTTTCACTTTATACTGCCCTGCAGCATCTGTCACCACCACTTCGGCCAGCTTTTCATCATCACCATACGATTGAATAACATTCCTGGATGCATTGCCCTGCATGGCCCTTTTTTGCAGGTCGGTATAAATACCGGGTACATACAATTGCAGGTACCAGGGTGTTAATACTGGTGCTGACACACCAAAATTCGGTGTGCCGGTGCTCAATGTCAGTTTCGTTTTCTTCCAGTCGATACCCGTTGTCTGCGTCAGCGATGCTTTGTAAACCAACTTAACTTTATTGGTTTTTGAATTTACCCTCACGTCATACATGGCTGTCCAGCCGGCATTGTTGGTATAATAGGAAAGCTCAACTGGAATTTCACCTGACCGTTTGCTCATCACCTGCAGGAACACCTGTCCGTAAGGTTTTTGCCGCACCGGCGTAACGGCATTGATAAGGTTGATCCTTTTCCGGATATCAGCTATTTTCATATTCAGCTGGGCGATCGTTTGCTTGTTGTTGTAAATATTGGTCTTCGATTTTTCAATTTTACCATTGTAATATTCCAATAGTTTCAGTAATTCATCGCTGGTAATGGTTTTATTGCCAGTGTTTGTCAGGGTGCTTTCAATCAGCAAACCGGTCTTGGTCAGTATTTCCTGGTCGATAACGATGAGATTATCCAGCCGGCCAATTTCTTTCTGCACCAGGCCGATACTGTCTTCCAGCCTTTCCACTTCCTTTACTTTGACCACCGGTGGCGGTACAGGATAAAAAACTGCATAGCGCTGGGATAACAATGCCACATCTTCCGGCACACTTATCTGCAGGCTGTTGATATCAATACTGGTACTGAGCTGGCTGAGTACAATTATTTTGGTAGATGGTTCAATCCTGACTTTTGATTCATGGGTAAGTTCGGCCCCGTAACCAAAATAGACGGTGGCATTGTTGATCACAGCGTCTGTTTTCACGGTATCGGCCGGGGATTGGGCAATAGCAATAGTACAAGACAGGGTTATCCCTGCCAGGAGGAGGAATTTTTGCATGGCAATAATGTTTTACTACCTGATGCAAAAAGAAAGAGTGTTGCATAAACACATACCTTATTTTTGTCGCCCATGCTTCGACAAGCTCAGCATGACAAACTGAAATGGCGAAAACAGCGAGTTCAGATACACCCATGATGCAGCAGCACCGGGCTATTAAGCAGAAATACCCGGATGCCATCCTGCTTTTCCGGGTGGGTGATTTTTATGAAACCTTTGGGCAGGATGCGGTGCTGGCTTCGCAAATCCTCGGCATCACCCTTACCAAAAGGAACAACGGGGCAGCCGCATCTTCTGAACTGGCGGGATTTCCGCACCATGCGCTGGATACTTATTTGCACAAACTGGTAAAGGCGGGCCACCGGGTAGCTATTTGCGACCAGCTGGAAGATCCCAAACTCGCCAAGGGCATTGTAAAAAGAGGGGTCACGGATATGGTAACACCGGGCACTACGGTTAATGATAAACTGCTCGACCATCACAGCAATAATTTCCTGGCGGCCGTTCATTTTGCCGATGCGTCGTCTACTGCCCAGCAAGAACAATACGGACTGGCCTTCCTCGATATTTCCACCGGTGAATTTTTAATTGCCGAAGGCGACAGGGAATATGCGGATAAACTATTACAGAGTTTTAAACCGGCTGAAGTGGTTTTTCAGCGCCAGCAGCAAAAGAAATTCAAAGAATATTTTGGCAGTAAGGTTTATACCTATACCCTTGATGAATGGATTTTTGATGCGGCCTATGCAGAAGACATTTTGCTGAAACATTTTCAGACCCATTCACTGAAAGGCTTTGGTGTGGAAGACCTGAGGAATGGCCTTACAGCCGCCGGCGCTATCATTCATTATTTAAAAGATACAGAGCATCCGAACCTGCAGCATATCGTTTCCCTGCAGCGTATCAACCGGGATGATTTTCTGTGGATGGACCGGTTTACCATCCGAAACCTGGAACTGGTCTACGGTAACGCAGAAGGCACTCATACATTATTGAGTGTACTGGATAATACCGTTTCCCCGATGGGGGCAAGATTATTGAAGCGATGGATCGTTTTCCCCTTGAAGGATATCCAGAAAATAAATGAACGCCTAGACACAGTTGAATACCTGATCAAAGAAACAGACCTGCGCAACAAGATAACACAGCACATCAAACAATGCGGCGATATTGAAAGACTGGTCTCCAAGATACCGATGAAAAAGATCAACCCGAGGGAAGTGCTGCAGCTGGCCAAAGGGTTGAAACAGGTGGAAGTGATAAAACAAACCTGCCTTGGTTCCGCCAATGAATATTTAAAAAGATTGGGTGATGCACTGAACCCCTGTCCCTATATAGCTGAAAAGATCTTTAAAGAGATCGTTGAAAATCCACCGGCCCTTGCGGCCAAAGGCGGCATGATGAACAGCGGCGTAAACGCAGAGCTGGATGAATTGCGAAAAATCGCTTTTAGCGGGAAAGAATACCTGGCGCAGCTGCAGCTTAAAGAAGCAGAAAGAACGGGCATCGCCTCCCTTAAAATAGGTTTCAATAACGTATTTGGCTATTACCTCGAAGTGACCAATTCACAAAAGAATAAGGTCCCGGCAGAATGGATGCGCAAACAAACACTGGCCAACGCTGAACGATTCATTACTCCTGAGCTAAAAGAATACGAAGAGAAGATTACCGGTGCCGAAGAAAAGATACTACGTATTGAAACGGAATTGTATGAAGCACTGCTGAATGAATTATATGATTACCTGGCCCCGGTACAAACTAACGGCAACCTGCTGGCGATTATGGATTGCCTTTGCTGTTTTGCACAAAACGCCATCCACTATCAATACAAAAAACCGGAGTTGCATACCGGTGATGAATGGAGGGTGAAAGATGGCCGCCACCCCGTGATTGAACGGCACCTGCCGGTGGGTGAAAGCTATATCAGCAATGACCTGGAACTTAACAAGAATGATCAGCAGATCATTATCCTTACCGGTCCCAATATGAGTGGTAAATCTGCCCTGCTACGGCAAACCGCACTCATCACCCTGATGGCACACATGGGCAGTTTTGTACCGGTGGCCGAAGCCACTATTTCATTAACGGATAAAATTTTCACCAGGGTAGGCGCCTCCGATAATTTATCAGGCGGCGAATCAACCTTTATGGTGGAGATGAATGAAACGGCCAGCATCATTAATAATATCACAGCCAGTAGCCTGGTGCTGCTTGACGAAATAGGCAGGGGCACTTCTACCTATGATGGCATATCCATTGCCTGGAGCATTGCGGAACATTTGCATAATTCCCCGCATCAGCCAAAAACGTTGTTTGCCACCCACTACCACGAACTGAATGAACTGGAAGAAAAATTGCCGAGGGTAAAGAATTACCATGTAACCAATAAAGAAGCCGGCAACAAGATCATTTTCCTGCGCAAGCTGGCCCGCGGCGGCAGTACCCATAGTTTTGGTATCCATGTAGCAAAAATGGCCGGCATGCCGCCTTCGCTGGTAGAAAGGGCCAATGAAATACTGGAAGAACTGGAGGTCAGAAGTCAGAAGACCGAAGTAGGAAGTCAGAATGCTGCCGATATTTTAAAGAATATTAGCGGACCTAAATCAGACGGGCAACGGATGCAGCTTTCTATTTTTGATGCCCATAGTGAAACCTTTGAGGAGATACGTAAACTGCTGGAGGGAATTGATATTAACCGCCTGACCCCGGTAGAGGCTTTGTTGAAGCTGCAGGAAATCAAAGGCAGACTGAAATAAACAGTTTTCCCACAGGGTTTTAGGCCCGTTTTTAAAAATATTGTCAATTCAAAAAACTTCTTATTTTTACCGCAAATCTGTTTCAACATGAAATTGCTAAAACTAACTGCTTTACCTCTTTTTGTTTTTTCATTATTACTTGTACTTGCCTCTTGTGAGCCTGACGCAGAAATGAAAAAAACCACTGATTTTCAGAAGTTAGGCATCCCCCTTACCGGTGCCCAGGAAACACCGGCTGTACCTTCCACTGCTATCGGCACGATGGATGTGTTTTATTCCAAAGAGACCCGTATTTTAACTTATAAAGTAAGCTGGACCGGTCTTACAGGTTCTGTGGCTGCTGCGCATATCCATGGATTGGCACCTACTGGTTTTGCAGCGCCTGTTGTGCAAACCTTTTCCACTTCAGCGATCGTTCGCTGCTCTTCTTCCAGTACTACTGCCTGCGGTACTTACAGCGGTACTTTACTGGCCGATGAGATCGTGGTGAAAGAACAGGATATCCTGAACGGGGTTTACTATGTAAACCTGCATACCGCAACTTACCCCGGCGGTGAGATCAGGGGACAAATCAGGTTTCAATAAGCAACTATAAAATGATTGATACATGGCCTTCCAGCGAAGGCCATTTTTATTTTGCATCAAACCAAACGGGAGCAGTATCATTCCATTCCCCGTTATAATTGATGAATAATTCCTCTCCTGCCTCTACAGGTCTTACGGTACGGATAATGATTTCTTCCCGTTCATAATCCATTTCATACTCGCAGTTGCTTTCATAAGAATGATTGTAAATGGGAACATTCCCCAGGGCCATACAGCAGCGGCTTTTATCATCGCCCCATTCAAAAATGTAATCATGCAGCAATGTCTGATCAAGCCATTTCCTTTCTTCATGGCTCATAATGATGACAGGCGAAACTTCCACTACTGTACCGGCCTCAATCGGTTCCGCAGTAAATACACCACGGCCCATTGAGTCAGTATGTGCGATATATAAAAAAGGTAAAACCATTTCAAATACAAAGTAAACAACACGAAGTACGGAAATCATCGCTTAAATGGGAACTACCTGTCTGATACAAACCAGAACTCCTGACTCCCGACTCATTACTCCTCACTTCTTGCCTCCTACTTCGTATTTTTGAAACATGTCACTGGAACTGGAACAGCCTACTTTACAGGAACAATTTGAAACCGTCGTTCAAACGGAAGACAAATTGCTGATACGGGACTTCCTCGATGACCAAAATATCAGCGATGTAGCCCAGCTGGTAGAGGAGAACCCGGACCATGAAGGCCAGATCATCGCCAACATGTCGGTACACCGGGCTGCCAGTGTATTCAAGATACTGGACCTGGCCCTGCAAAAAAGGATTATTCAGGACCTGCCCCCCAATACTACAGCCACCCTGCTGAATGAACTGCCGGCCGATGACCGTACCGACTTCCTGGAAGAACTGCCCAGCAATGCAGTAAGGGAACTCATCAAATTGCTGGATCCCGATGAACGAAAGATCACCCTTTCTCTTCTTGGTTACCCGGAAAACAGTATCGGTCGTTTGATGACACCGGACTATGTGTATGTATACCCCTGGAACACTATTGAAGAAGTTTTTTCCACCATCCGTAAGTTTGGCAAAGACAGTGAAACGATCAACGTTATATATGTGATCAATGAAAAAGGGGAACTGCTGGACGATATCCGTATACGGGAATTCATCCTGAACCCGCCGGATAAAAAGGTGGAGGAACTGATGGATGAACGCTTTGTGGCCCTGCACCCGGAAGATGACCAGGAAACAGCCAGTGAAGTATTTAAAATGAATAACCGGGTAGCCCTGCCCGTGGTAAGCAATAATAATCAATTGCTGGGTATCGTTACCATTGATGATATCCTGTGGGTGGCCGAAGAAGAATTCAGTGAAGACATGCAGAAAATGGGGGGTACCGAAGCCCTGGAAGAACCTTACCTGGATGTGCCGATCTTTAAACTGTATAAAAAAAGGATCATCTGGCTCTTTATACTCTTTGTGGGTGAAACACTGACCATTGCTGCCATGTCCAGTTTTCAAAAAACCCTGGAACAGGTATTGGTGCTCTCCACATTTATTCCGCTGATCATTTCCAGTGGTGGTAACAGCGGCTCACAGGCCGCCACGCTGATCATACAGGCATTGGCCCTCGGAGAAATCACCGTGCAGGACTGGTGGCGTATTGCCCGCCGTGAAATTCAGTCCGGGCTGTTCATGGGTATTACCTTAGGCATTGTGGGCTTCTTCATTATTTTCGGCGGCCATCAGTTGTTTGGTTTGTTTGGCGAACACTTTATCCGTATCGGCTTTGCCATCGGCATGGCCATCATCGGTGTGGTATTGTGGGGCACCATCATGGGCTCCATGCTTCCGCTTTTGCTTAAAAAAATTGGTGCCGACCCCGCCACTTCTTCCACCCCTTTCATAGCTACCCTGGTGGATGTTACAGGGCTGCTGATCTATTTTGGTATGGCCTTCTTGTTGCTCAAAGGGGTATTGTTGTAAATAATACCAGTACCGGGTTGGTAATCACCCCATAAATATTCAATGCAGACTGGAGTTCAGAC
>DASUDW010000145.1:0-29099 GCA_036275415.1 Chitinophagaceae bacterium
TACTATTCAGGACGGTTTGTTCAGGACATTGGATGACCGCGGGGGCTCTATCTTCTGTCAATCAACTGCCTCAAAGGTAGAAAGCAGTAAAATGCCCTGCAAGCGCAAATGCACGGCATTTGGGGTATTCGGGATTTAACACGACTGTCGTAAGATTACAACGGGGGTATGAAAATTTACCCTCTTTTGCATGAAAATTTACGATGCAGGGTTTTACCTCACTTATTGAGGCATTATTTATTGCCATTGGGTTTGGTTAACCTCTCTTCTGCAGAAGAAGTTAATTAACCTCACCCCGTCAGTTGTTTGTTGCTGCAGTTTTTTTTCTCCCTCTCCCGGGCTGCCGGCACACAGTTTTAAGGAAAGGTGAAAGGGGATGGTTTAAGCTTATGGTTTATATATAAGGATATGGCAAAACTAATTTTCCGTATTTCTACCAATTTTGCGTAGTTTTACTCGACGTCAATTCCTATAAATAAACTGAAAACCAATACCTGCCATGAGTGCCCAGCAAATTAAAGTGGCTATTGCCGATGACCATAAGATCTTTCGTGATGGTATCCGCATGGCACTGAAAGACAAAGATTACCTGAAAATTATTTGGGAAGCCGAGGACGGCAAAGACCTGATGCATAAACTGCAACTGAAGCAGCCCGATGTAATACTGATGGATATCCGCATGCCGGAGATCGATGGTATCAATGCCATCAGCCTCATCCGTAAGGAATATGAAGCGGTGAAGATCATCGTACTTACGATGTACGATGACCAGGAGATGATCACCAAAATGATGGAAATGGGCGCCAATGCCTACCTGACCAAGACCACCGACCCCGAAGAGATTTACCAGGCCATCCTCACCTGCATGAACGATGATTTTTATTTCAACGAACTGGTGAATAAAGCGGTACTGCTGAAACTGCAGCATAAAAAAACCGTAAGGCAGTTTTACCCCAACCCGGTAAAGTTTTCAGAAAAGGAGTTGCGCATACTGAAGCTGATAGCTGATGACAAGACCACAGAGGAAATTTCGAAGGAAGTATTTCTGAGCCCCCGTACCATTGAAACCATCCGCCAGAACATGAAGCAAAAAGTGGGGGCCAAAACTATTGCCGGCCTGGTGATGTATGCCACCCGGAATAAGTTGCTGGAATAAGAAGGGTATAAAACTAAGGCTTCGACAAGCCTGCCTGTCCGGTAGGCAGGCTCAGGCTGACAAGGACTTCTTAAATTTTGGATATGCCGAATATCAACGATATTTTTTTCGATGGCCATTACAAGGAAGTATGGAAAATGATCATTCCTGATGAGCTGACCGTGAAGGAGATCGATTTCATGATCCCTTACTTCAACCTGCAGGCCGGCAGCAAGGTGCTGGACCTGATGTGTGGCTATGGCCGCCATGCCATCGGCCTTGCCCGCAAAGGAATAGCTGTAACTGCGGTGGACAACCTTCCCGATTATATCAATGAGATCAGGCAAACTGCTGCGGCGGAAAATCTTCCGGTTACGGCGGTGCAGTCCGGCATACTTGAATTTACCCCCGAAGAAAAATTTGACCTGGTAATATGCATGGGCAACAGCCTTAATTTTTTTAATGCGGCTGATACAGAAACAATCCTGAAAAAAGCAGCAGGATGTTTACAACCGGGCGGTTCGCTGCTTATCAACAGCTGGACGCTGGCGGAGATCATCTTTAAGAACAATGTGCCCCGGTCGTGGAGTGAGGTGAATGGTGTAAAAATACTCAGTGAGGGCAAACTGCTTTTTCAACCTGCCCGCAATGAAATGCAGATGATCATGATAATGCCGGATGGCCGAACAGAGACCAGGACCGGCATTGATTATATTTTTTCCATCAACGAAATGGAAACCCTGCTGCGGCAAGCCGGCCTGGCGCTGCAAGAAGTTTACAGTATACCCGGCAAGAAAAAATTTACAGTGGGAGAACCCAGGGCCTACCTGGTAGCGCAAAAAGCATAGCCCATTATTCAGCCATTGATATAAAAAAATAACCCCGGCGTTATGAGTTCCGGGGCTTACGTTACTGTTATGAAAAGAAAAAAGATTGTTAGGCGTTGTGCTTCATAGAGACAGGGTTTAACGGTTACGGCTCTTTTTCACTTTTTTGTTTCTCATAGAAGCTGGATTTTAAAAACGGAGCCACAAACAAAAGAGAAAGTTGATTGCCGGTGTGAAGTGCCTCCCGTAAAAACGGGTTCGGTTTTTCAAGGGATTTGGAAAAAATTTCTGGACGGTTCTGGACATTGGATGAGAGGGAAAAGACAGATCATCCGTGTCAATCAACTTTCGGAATCAAAAGTATAACGGGCCTTAAATGTTAACAAGAGCATAACTGCCCGATTTCAAACAATCGGTATTTACTGTAGCGGTCGTAATTTTTCCCCCGGGTATTCGTATAGTTTCGCATCGTTCATTTTCCTGCGGTAGTTTCCGCAAAAAAGAAATCAAGTACTTTCCCTATAGTACATGTTGCAGGAATTTTTCAACTTGCACCCTGTTAGAATTACTTTTTTGTCATAACATAATTAATAATCCAATCATGAAAAATCCCGACACTAACGCTGTTATTAAAGTTGCGATCGCTGACGATCATGCACTTTTCCGCACCGGTATCAAGACGGCCCTCCAAATGCGCAAAGACATTCAAATGGTAGCCGAAGCAGAGAACGGTATGCAACTGCTGAACTTACTCCGCCACATCAAGCCCGATGTAATTTTACTCGACATCCAGATGCCTGTTATGGACGGCCTTACGGCTTTACCGGAGATCAAGAAACTGTACCCTGATGTAAAGGTGATCATGCTTTCATTCTTAAATGATCATTCTGTCATTTCCAAGATGATGGAGATGGGCGCCAATTCCTATATCACTAAAGAGTCCGGTGCCGAGCTGATCTACGAAGCCATCCGCGGTGTGTTTGAAAATGAGTTTCATTTTAACGACCTTACCAATAAGGCCCTGCTGAGCGGTTTGCGTACCAAACGCACTACCGAGTCTTCCATGCCGCAGGATGTGCACCTGAATGATAAGGAGATCACCATCCTGAAGCTGATGTGCGAAGAGAAAAGCACCAAGGAGATTGCCGATATCGTGGACCTGAGCCCCCGCACTGTGGAAGCCATCCGCGACAAACTGAAGACTAAAACGGGTACCAAATCTATGGCCGGCCTGGTAATGTATGCTGTAAAAGCCGGGTTGGTAGAACAGCCATAAGTATACGGGTTTCCCTATTCATTTTATTAAAAACAGAGTCATAACCATCCTGTCATCCGCAGGATGGTTTTTTTATTTTACTTTGGCTCATGGCTGAACTAATGTTGAACGGTAAATTGCTGAAGGCCGATGAACCGGTGTTACAGGCTTCTAACAGAAGCTACCGCTATGGTGACGGGTTGTTTGAAACGATAAAGGTGAGGAACGGACGTATTCAATTGGCGGCTTTTCATATGGAAAGGCTTTTCAAAGGCATAGCATTATTACAATTTGAATTACCGGGATTGTTTACACCGGATTTACTGCAAAAAAAGATAATTGAACTTTGCACCCATAACAAATGTGAAAAAATAGCGAGGGTGCGGTTGTCCGTTTTCCGGGGCAACGGGGGTTTGTATGATGAAGACAGAAAACTGCAATACCTGGTTGAGTGCTGGCCTTTGCCTGAAACGGTGAATGAACTCAATAACAACGGCCTGGTGATTGATATCTACCCCGATGCGATAAAAAGTACTGATCAGTTTTCCGGCCTGAAGACTGCTAATTTTCTTCCCTACTCCATGGCGGCGGTATATGCGAAAAAAAATAAACTAAACGATTGCGTGGTGCTGAATGCAGATGGCGGTATTGCGGATTCCACTATTGCCAATATTTTTTTGGTGAATGAAAGGAGCATCATTACACCGGCGCTTACTGAAGGATGTGTAAATGGTGTGATGCGGAGATATTTACTGCAAAGCCTGCCCGCAGCAGGTTATACGGTGCTGGAGAACCGCATCACGGCAGAGAACCTGTTATTGGCCGATGAAGTTTTTTTAACCAATGCCATCCATGGTTTGCGCTGGGTGCAGCGCTTCCGGGACAAGTGGTATGGACGGGAGCAGGCAGGAGAAATTTACCGCAGGTTTTGCCAAACAATTACAGCCTGATGCTGTTTCTAACACCATGAAAGCTGCTGTCAATATTTTTTGGTTTCGCCGTGACCTTCGGTTGCATGATAACACTGGCCTTTATCATGCTTTAAAAGCCGGAATCCCTGTATTACCGGTATTTATTTTCGATACTGACATTTTAGACGAGCTTGAAGATAAAAATGACCGGCGGGTGGAATTCATTCACCTGGCGCTGCAGGAAATGCAGCAGCAACTGGTAAAACAGGGTTCAACACTGGATGTGCGGTACGGAAAGCCGGAGGAAGTATTTCCGCAATTGCTGAAAGATTATGCCGTATCATCGGTGTACACCAATACTGATTACGAACCCTATGCCCGTCAAAGGGATGCGGCCATTGAAAAAATGCTGAGCAAAAAAGGCATCGTTTTTCACTTATTTAAAGACCAGGTAATATTGGAAAAAGGTGAGGTGTTGAAAGAGGATGGTAAGCCGTATACTGTTTTTACACCTTATTCAAGACGCTGGAAGGCCACAATAAAAAAGGAACACCTGCAGTATCATCCGGTTGAAAATTATTTCGCCAGCTTTTATCAACAAGCACCACTTCCGGTTATTTCATTGGAAAAAATGGGTTTTGCTCCGGCCGGTATCTCTTTTCCCGGCAAGGAGTGGAAGAAGGAAATTATCAGGCATTATAAAGAGCAACGGAATTATCCGGCCATTGAAGGCACATCCAGGCTAAGTGTTCATTTACGCTTTGGAACCATCAGCATACGGGAACTGGCCAGGGAAGCCGGGGCATTGAATGAAACTTTTTTAAACGAACTGATCTGGCGGGATTTTTATCACATGATCCTCTGGCATTTTCCTAAAGTGGTTGGTCATGCTTTTAAGCCGGAATATGATAAAATAAAGTGGCGGAACAATGAAAGAGAGTTTGAAGCCTGGTGCAGGGGGCAAACCGGTTATCCCATTGTAGATGCAGGTATGCGGGAACTGAATGCCACAGGATTTATGCATAACCGGGTCCGCATGATCGTGGCCAGTTTTTTAACGAAACACCTTTTGATTGACTGGCGGTGGGGCGAAGCCTATTTTGCCAAAAAGTTGTTAGACTTTGATTTAGCGGCCAATAACGGCGGTTGGCAGTGGGCGGCAGGCAGCGGTTGCGATGCGGCACCTTATTTCAGGGTGTTCAATCCGTACCTGCAGACACAAAAGTTTGATCCTGATTTAAAATACATCCGCCATTGGGTGCCGGAACTGGATGAACTCGCCTATCCGCAACCGATAGTGGCGCATGAGCTGGCCCGGAAAAGATGCCTCGAGGTGTATGCGGCGGCACTAAAAAAATCATGATTACTAGAAATACATATTGTTGCCGCTCTCGAAACGGGGATTCACAAAATTATTCAGCTTGGAGCCAAAGCGGTAGTTAATACCGAAATTCAAATAATAATTATAACCTGATGCCAGTTGCCGCTGACGGGCCAGTACTTCCTGTGCAGACGCATTTCCTTTTTGAAGAAATACCTGGTCACGGGTAAGTGCCCCGAATACAGAGACATAAAACGACAGCCCTCCTGTGATGCGAACATTGGTGTAAGCATTCAGGCCGAGATTGAAGAAGTTCCAGTCATGAAAATAGTTGTGATAACTGACACCCACATAGGACTGTCCCCATTTTTGGTTGAAGGATAAGTTGGCATCAAAACGGTGGCCAGCCAGCGTTTCTCTTAGTTTGTTATAGATCGTTGTATCGTAATAGCGGTTATTCCTGAGTGTGAAGCCGTAGCTGATGGTGAACAGTTTGTTGTTTACTTCTTTGTAAGGAAAAATGTCGTACTCAACGGCTGTTCTGAAGAAAGCCCTTCCTTTATTATTGGAGAAGGTATTCTGGTTGTAGTTGGCTTCGTAGCCCCAGCTCCAGTGGCCGTTGATGCTTTTTACGAGGAAGTGGGAAAAACCCCAATCGTGGTTGTCCACTTCCAGTTTTTGTGTGCCGGTTCCGTCATCATATTCAAAAATGGATTTGTTTTTACTCCCATAAGTACTGAAGCCGATTTTCCATTCATCGGTAGTGCGGTTTGCTTCCATGTTACCGCTGTACCGGTAGTTTTTATACACAGCATCGGCATTGATGTTACCGTTGGCCCCGACCCTGAAAACCCAATAGTTCCAGGGGTCTTTGGTGGCTTGTGGTTTTGTTTCCTTTCCGGTTGAGTCAACGCCGGAGACCTTAAAGTTCAGGCTGATGTTTTTAACGGCTTCGGTTTTGGCGATGAATGGCGCCAGCCCGAGTTTGAGGTACTTCAGCAGCAGGTCCCTTTCTTCAAATTCTGTGATATTGGGATCGGTGTTGAAACGGAGTGTATCGAGCTGTTTTTTGAAATCATTTTGCCCAAAGAAAATGAGCTGGTACTGGTCGCCGCCGCTGCCGGTGCCCTGGCTGGTGATGAGGATATGTACATCGGCTGCCTGGTTGTCGAGCAGAAAATCCACAATGTTGATCTCGGTGCGTATAAAGGTCATGTCGCACCAGGTGCTGCTGCAGTCTACAAAAACTTTCAGCCTTGACCGGGAAGGTTGTTGCAGCTGCGTGAAAGAAGCGAATGAGATCAGCAGGGCAGTCAGCAATAAAAAAAACCTCTCTTTCATGTAATAAGGTTAATGGACACTGCGGAACATTGTTCCGGTATTTAGCATTTAAAGGTCGAATTTTTTATTATTCTGTGAGAAAAATATGATGACCGGAAAAGGCGGTTTGAGTTTCCGTATTGCCGGAAGCATAGACCCTGCTTAATGCAAGGATGGCATTTTTACCTTCATGGCCGAGGTTGAGGCTAAAATTATTGACGTACAATTCAATATGCTGTCGCATTACTTCTTCGCTCATCGCCTGGGAATGTTGTTTCACATAGTCCGGAACCATGGGATACCCGGTAAATGCGAATTCAAGGCTCTTACGGATCAGCTTTTCCACTTTCAAACTTATAAACCTGTCAACCGATCTCTTGATGGCAATACCACCCAGGGGTATGGGCACTTTCATTGTTGTTTCCCAGTATTCACCCAGGTCCATCAATTTTGATAATCCTTTTTGCTGATAGGTAAAGCGGTTTTCGTGGATGATGACACCTAATGATTCCTTATTGGATAAAACATACTCTTCTATTTTATCGAACCGCATAAATATTTTATTCGTTGCATCGGGATAAGCAAAGCTGAATAATAAGTTGGCAGTAGTATTAGCTCCGGGTAAAACAATAGTTGAATATTGAATATTGTTTATTGAGAATTCTTTATTGGCTGTTACCAGCAAAGGGCCAACTCCTTTTCCTAAAGCACTGCCGCTGTTTAATAAAACATAATTGTCAAGCGACCGGAAAAATGCAGGGAAACTCAATTTGGTTATATCCAGTTTGCCTTCCAATGCCCATTGGTTCAGTGTTTCCACATCTTCCAGTACCGGTTCAAATTGCAGGCCTTCTGTATCAATTTTATTATTGATCAGGGCATCGAATATGAAGGTGTCGTTGGGGCAGGGGGAAAAGCCTATGGTGAGTTTCAAGGTTAGGGTTTAAAGTTTGTTCAAAAAGTTGATAAGTGCATTGTTCAGGGCTGCAATGGAATCGGCCATGTTCCATTTCTTCTTGTTGCGTTCACCTATATAGTTGGAGATACTTCGTATCTGCAAAAAGGGAATTTTTTCGGTCAGGCAAACATAGTGCAGGGCTGCGCCTTCCATTGATTCGGTAACCGGGTTGAACTGATCTTTATAGAACCGGATCATTTGTGCTGAGGTGGTGATCTGGTTGACAGAAATACCTTTAACAACTTTTAGTCCCGTACTTTTCAACAATGCTTTGTCAGGGTTTACCAGCCAGCCGTTTTTGTAAGGTTGCCTGTTTTGGGGCACCAGTTTGAGGTCAAACAGGGTTTTTAATTTCTTTAATTCCACCACACTTTCATCGGCAATGGTATCCTGTTTTATGGCCAGCACTGCACCCAGCGGAATGGATGTGTCGAAACACCCGGCCACACCGGCCTGTATCACCAGGTCGGGCCTTTTTATTGAAAATTGTTTGGTGAGGTGATAAGTAGTGGCCGTCATGCCAATACCGCTAACCAGCACATCAGTTTGTGTTATTGTGCCCGGCTTTTTTTCTGCATTTCGGTAATACTGCAAAAAAGGGGCTATCTCTTTGGCTGTCGCTGCAACAATGAGGCAGTTCATCAGGTTAATTTCAGTGTGCAAGGTAATAAAGAGAACCCCATCCTGCTAACTTTGGGTTTCGAACCATTGCTGTTGGTGTTGTCAGGTTGAGAACTCCGGGCCGGAAAGAATCGTTTGTTACAACAAATCATGACAGATATTGTTATTGACGGGAGTATAAATTCCATAAATTGTAGCATGAGCAAAAAAGTGGCTGTTTACCGAAAAGAACATTTCAATGCCGCCCACCGGCTTTTTAACCCGGCATGGGATGATGCCCGTAATGAAAAGGTGTTTGGGAAATGTGCATTGCCCAACTATCATGGTCATAATTATGAGCTGGTGGTAAAGGTGACGGGAGAGCCTGACCCCGACACCGGTTATGTGATGGATATGAAAGACCTGAGCGATATCATTAAAAGGGAAATAGTGGAGCGGTTTGATCACAAAAACTTGAACCTGGATACTGTTGAATTCAGGAACCTGAACCCTACGGCAGAAAATATTGCTGTAGTCATATTTGGTTTGTTGCGACCACATATTGAAAGCTCAAAAGAGTTGCAGGTAAGGTTATATGAAACGCCACGAAATTTTGTTGAATACCCGGTTTAAGTAAAACAGTTTTTTCATTTAATTTTTGAAATACTATTTATTATGGCATATAAGAAAACAGAGCAGTATGACGAGCAGGTGACAGCTGGCCTTATTACTCACTACAAATCAGTGCTTGAATTATTAGGGGAAGATGCCGGGAGGGAAGGCCTGTTGAAAACACCGGAACGATTGGCCAAGGCCATGCAGTACCTGACACAGGGCTATCATCTGGATGCAAAAGCCATTATCAACTCTGCCAAATTTCATGAAGAAGTGAGTGAAATGATTGTAGTAAAGGATATAGAGATTTATAGTATGTGCGAGCATCATATGCTGCCTTTTATTGGCAAAGCTCATGTAGCGTATATACCCAATGGCTGGATAACCGGGCTAAGCAAGATAGCGAGGGTGGTGGATGTGTATGCACGGCGCTTGCAGGTACAGGAAAGGTTGACGGTACAGATTATGAACGCTATTAAGGAAACACTTAATCCAATGGGAGTGGCCGTGGTAATAGAAGCCAAACATTTATGTATGATGATGCGGGGTGTGCAGAAACAAAATTCTGTGACCACCACTTCTGCATTTGATGGTGAATTTCAGAAAAACTCCACCCGCAGTGAGTTCCTGAAACTGATTACAGCAGATCTGGACTAAGACGTATATTTGCAAAGCATAATTCAGTTTGACCGGTTTTCAGCATGGTCAAACTTTTTTATTGAGCCACCACAAAACAAGCATTGATGAAACACGCCTATATTTTTCCCGGTCAGGGTTCCCAGTTTCCGGGCATGGGAAAACCTCATTTTGAGAACAGCGCCTTTGCCAAAAAATTATTTGAGCAGGCCAATGAGATACTGGGTTTTCGTATATCTGATATCATGTTTGAAGGCACGGAAGAAGACCTGAAGCAAACCAGGGTAACCCAGCCTGCCATTTTCCTGCATTCCATCATAGCCTATAAAAGTATTGAAGCAGCATCACCGGATATGGTGGCCGGTCATTCATTGGGAGAGTTTTCTGCACTGGTAGCCAACGGTACATTAAGTTTTGAGGATGCTCTCAGGCTGGTATCTGTAAGGGCTACTGCTATGCAAAAGGCCTGTGAAATAAATCCTTCTACTATGGCGGCAGTACTGAACCTGGCTGACGAAAAAGTAGAAGCCATTTGCAAAGAAGTACAGGATGAAACGGGTGAAGTGGTGGTGGCTGCCAATTATAACTGCCCCGGCCAGTTAGTTATCAGCGGTTCATTAAAAGGTATTGAAATCGCCTGTGAAAGGATGAAGGCGGCCGGTGCCAAAAGGGCGTTGGTATTGCCGGTAGGCGGCGCTTTTCATTCACCTTTTATGTTGCCGGCAAAGGAAGAACTGGCAGCAGCCATTCAGTCTACTAAGTTTCACAATCCTACTTGTGCTGTTTACCAGAATGTGGTAGCCAAAGCAGTGATGGATGCTGAAGAGGTAAAACAAAACCTAGTTGACCAGTTGACCGGTGCTGTTCGCTGGACACAAAGTGTGCAGGCTATGATAGCCGACGGGGCTTCCAAGTTTACGGAGTGCGGACCCGGTAAAGTATTGCAGGGGCTTGTATCCAAGATCAATAAGGAAATGCAGGTAGAAGGGGTTAATTAACCTCCTTCAGACATAAATGGATCCATTCAGCCATTCACCGTCAAATTCGGCGTTATATTTCTTATAGAAATTAATAGCCGGTTCGTTCCATTCCAATACCTGCCAGATGATGCGGTTGAATTTTTTTTCTTTTGCCTCATCAATCAGCCGGTCAAATAACAATTTGCCAATTCCTTTACCCCTTGCACTTTCTGTAACAATTATATCTTCTAAGTACATAGCCTGGCCTTTCCAGGTAGAGTAGCGGATGTAGTAAAGTGCAAAGCCTTGTATGAACCCGTTCTCTTCGGCCACAAAGGCCCACCAAACCGGTTTTTCGCCGAATCCGCTTTCTGTAAAATGCTCCAGCGTCACTGTTACATCGTTCGGGGCCTTTTCATAAATAGCCAGCTCGGTAACCAGTTCTAAAAGTCTTGGGCAATCTTCTTTAACTGCCCTTCTGATGGTAATGTTCATATCCTTAACTAAGAGATTGGTTTAAGTCAGCAATAATATCCTGTAAATTTTCAATGCCTACATTCATCCTGATCAGCCCGTCAGTGATCCCGTATTTTTCTTTTTCTTCCTTTGGAACACTGTAATGTGTCATGGATGCCGGATGTGAAAGAAGGGTGTCACAGGTGCCGAGAGAAACGGTCCTTACGCACATTTGCAATTTATTCATGCAATTAATACCGGCCTGTAATCCCCCTTTTAGTTCAAAACTCAGCATGGCTCCGGGGTGCCGCATTTGTTTCATGGCTGTGTAATGATCAGGATGGTCCGGTAAACCGGTGTAATTTACCTGGGCCACTGCCGGGTGGGTTGCCAGGAAATGGGCCACTTCCATAGCATTATGGCAATGCCTTTCCATTCTTATTTCAAGTGTCTTTATTCCCTGAATCAGCAAAAAGGCATCGAAGGCATTGGAATTGGCACCCAGCAAACGGTGCACTTTGGTGCAATGATCTTTCATAAATGATACATCCCTGCCGAGTAATATCCCTCCGATGGCGGTACCATGCCCGTTTAAAAATTTTGTAGTGGAATGTACGATGAAGTCAACATCATATTGAAAGGGCTGCTGAAGATATGGTGTGGCAAATGTATTGTCGCAGGCCACCATGCAATTGTATTTTTTGGCCAGTTTGGTGAGTTCATCTATATCCACACATTGAATGGTCGGGTTAGCCGGTGTTTCCAGGTAAACCATTTTGATGGAAGTATCTTGTTTCAACGCATCTTCTGCCTTATCCAGGTTTCGCAGGTCGATAATAGTGGCAGTAATGTTCAGGCCGGGCAAAATTTTATTCACCAGTTCATTGGTGCCTCCGTAAAGGGAGTAATGGGTAAGTATTTTATCACCGGGCTTCAGTGTTGAAAGCATTAATGTAGTAATAGCGGCCATACCTGAAGCATGTAAAATGCCTTTTACTTCTTTATCAAGCCCGAAAGTTTCCAGCGCAGCAATCTTTTCTTCGGCTTCCGTTATGGTAGGGTTACCCCAGCGGCTGTAGATATAACCTTCTTCCTGCCCGCTGAAGCGGCGCATTCCCTGTTCGGCTTCATCAAATACATAGGTACTGCTGGCATAAATGGGTACCTGGTGGGCATAAAGCGGATCTTTCTGGTGGCCGGCATGCACCGCCACAGACCCCCAGCCTGAAAGTGGATAACTTTTGTCCATTACAAAATTTTGTAAGAGGAAATTTGAAACGTTCAAAAGTACAGTTTTCAACCGCACCAACGCACATGAAAGAACTTCTTCTGCAATATGCCGCTTACAATGCCTGGGCCAACCGGCGCATCGGTGAAACAATCTTATTGCTCCCTGAAGCAAAGCACCGGGAAGAACTGGTGTCCAGTTTTACCAGCCTTTATGCTACGGTACTGCATATGTGGGATGCCGAAAGCGGCTGGTGGCAACGTATAAAAATGCAGGAAAGAGTAGTTTTTCCCCACGAACATTTTACCGGTGATATGAAAGAGTTAATGGCGGGTTTGCTGAATCAATCCACACAGTGGGAAGAATGGGTGAAAGGCGCTTCAGAACTTTCCCTGACCCATGTGTTTCATTACCAGAATTCCAAAAAGGAACTTTTCCGCCAGCCCGTATACCAGGTACTGCAGCATGTTTTCAATCATTCCGCCTATCACCGGGGCCAGCTGGTAACACTACTGCGTCAATTGGGAGAACAAAAAATACCGGCCACCGATTTCATCATCTGGGCAAGGCAAAAGAAGTAAATCATACCTGCTTCTGACAATTATCAAGCAGCGGCAAAAAGCTATCGATTAAGTTGCACTATTAAAAACTGACGATTATGCCTGCTGTATTTCCCACCGACCTGGAGATAGCCCAGTCGGCCAAAATGAAACATATCAAAGAAATGGCTGCCACCATCGGTGTAAGTGCCGATGATATTGAATACTACGGAAAGTATAAAGCCAAGCTGCCCCTGAAATTCATCGATAAGGAAAAGATTGCCCGGAACCACCTGGTATTGGTAACGGCAATTACTCCCACACCGTATGGTGAGGGAAAAACCACTGTTTCCATAGGTCTTACGGACGGATTAAATGTTATTGGTAAAAAAGCCATGGCTGTTTTAAGGGAACCTTCACTGGGCCCCGTATTTGGAATAAAGGGTGGCGCTGCCGGCGGGGGCTATGCCCAGGTAGTACCGATGGAAGATATCAATCTCCATTTTACCGGAGATTTTTCTGCCGTAGAAAAGGCCAATAATCTTTTAGCGGCCATCATCGACAATAATTTGCAAAACAAGACCCGTAACCTGCATATTGATCCCCGTACCATTGTCTGGAAGAGGGTAATGGATATGAACGACAGGGCCCTTCGCCATATCATTATCGGTCTGGGCGGCATCAATCAGGGCATACCGAGAGAGGATGGTTTCAACATTACACCTGCCTCTGAGATCATGGCCATATTATGCCTGTCAGAAGATATTGATGACCTGAAAAGGAAGTTGGGAAATATTTATATCGGGATGACGGATAAAGGTGAACCTGTTTTTGCCAGGGACCTGAATGCGGTTGGCGCTATGGCGGTACTGTTGAAAGATGCTATGAAACCAAACCTGGTGCAAACATTAGAGAATAATGCCGTCATCATGCATGGTGGTCCTTTTGCCAGCATTGCACAGGGCACCAATACGGTGAATGCAACCAAGATGGGATTATCTCTTGCTGAGTATGTAGTTACAGAGGCCGGCTTTGGTGCAGATCTGGGTGCAGAGAAATTTTTTGATATAAAATGTGCCGGCGCCGGTTTGAACCCCGAAGCAGCAGTACTGGTAGTTACCATAAAAGCCTTGCGGCACCATGGCGGAGCTAAAAAAGATGAATTGCAAACTGCCAATGCCGAAAAACTGCAGAAGGGCATTCCCAATATGGAAAAACATATTGAGAACCTGATGAAGTTTGGTATGAAGCCGGTAGTGGCCATCAATTATTTTCCGAATGACAGCGAGGAAGAAATAAGACTGGTACAGGAAGCATGTTCCAGGTATGGTGTTAAGGCCATTGTTTGTAAATGTTTTGCTGAAGGTGGAAAGGGAAGTGCAGAACTGGCTGCAGAAGTAGTAAGGATTGTTGAAAGTAAAGAAAGCCACTTTAAACCTTTGTATGATGCAGATATGACGATTGAAGAGAAGATGCATAAAATAGCCACTGAAATATATGGCGCCAGGGGAGTGGAGTTTTCTGTAAAAGCCAAAACACACCTCAAGCACATTAAAGAACTGGGATTTGATAAAATGCCGGTGTGTATGGCCAAAACACCGAAATCATTGTCTGATGATGAATCAAAACGGGGAAGGCCGGAGAACTTTGTGGTAACTGTCAGGGAGTTTGAATTTGCGTCTGGTGCTGGTTTTGTGATTCCCATTTTGGGTGAAATGATGCGGATGCCGGGCTTGCCGGTAATACCTGCGGCTGAAAATATTGATATTGATAATAGCGGAAAAATAACCGGCCTGTTTTAATTTGCCGGATGCTTTCAGTAATAAAATTTTTCGTTTTTTCCATAGGGGTGCTCGTTGCCTTATGGAGTTGCGGTAATGAACGTCCGCATACGATCAAAGATCTGGACGAGAATATGATCGACCTGAAAGCATACCAGGAAAATATGGGAGATGAACTGAAAGCCGGAAAGCTGAAAGATGCCGAATGGTTACTGGAAGGTATGGACAGCGTATTGCTGGAAGTCAGCCGCAAATTTGATGAACACCGCAAGTTATCAGAGCCCTTCTCTTATTTCTATAAAGACAGGATGAAAAAACCCATCGGCATGATCCGCGATGCTATTGCTGCTGATGATACGGCTGCAGCCATGAAGGGATACCGTTTACTGGTGAAAAACTGTAACAATTGCCATATCGATCATGACATTGACAAGCAGGTGAAATACTGAGGCTGTTAATAAGCCCACTTTAACAGCGTAGCGCCCCAGGTAAATCCGCCGCCAAAAGCAGCCAGCACTATATTATCCCCTTTGTTGAGTTCATGTCTCCATTCCCAGAGGCAAAGCGGAATGGTTGCGGCTGTGGTGTTGCCGTATTTCTGGATATTGATCATCACTTTTTCTTTGGGTAAACCCATACGGCTGGCAGTGGCATCAATGATCCGGAGGTTGGCCTGGTGAGGTACCAGCCAGGCAATATCGTCCGCAGTAAGTTTATTGCGTTCTATCAGTTCAGCGCTGACATCAGCCATGCCTTTTACAGCAAATTTGAAAACAGCCTGTCCTTCCTGGTAAGCGTAATGTTCCCTTGCCATCACTGTTTCAATACTGGCAGGTTTTTTGGAACCGCCGGCTTTCATGTGCAGGTACTGGGAACCGCTGCCATCACTTCTTAATATGCTGTCCAGTACGCCATATCCTTCATTATTTGGCTCCAGCAAAACAGCACCGGCACCATCGCCAAAGATGATGCAGGTGGCCCTGTCCTGGTAATCCACGATCGAACTCATCTTATCAGCACCGCAAACCACCACTTTCTTGTAGCGTCCGCTTTCAATGAGTGATGCACCGACCGTCAACGAATACAAAAAACCGGAACAGGCAGCAGAAAGGTCAAAACCCCAGGCATTTTTAGCGCCCAGTTTATCACAGGCAATATTTGCTGTGGAAGGAAAAACATGATCGGGTGTCACGGTACCTACAATAAGGCAATCTATTTCTTCCGGGTGAATACCCCTTTTCTCACAGAGTTGTTTTACGGCCGGCACCACCATGTCAGAAGTGGCCAAACCTTCGCCTTTTAAAATCCTTCTTTCAGAAACACCAGTGCGGGTACGGATCCATTCATCGTTGGTGTCCACCATTTTTTCCAGGTCGAAATTGGTCAGTTTATCTTCCGGCACATAACCGCCAACAGCTGTGATGGCGGCAGTAATTTTTTTAAGGCTTTGCGGCATAAATAATATTATAAGTCGGCAAAGTTAATAGTTATCCCCTTTTTGTTAATTGGCGTGCAGGCATGCTTTTTATTAATCCGAAATAATTAAAATCGTACAGTTCTGTCAGTATTCCGCTGTTTCATTTCCCTTATTTTCGCAACCTATGATCGCATTTCTCAAAGGTACATTTGTACATAAAAGCCCGGCTGTAGTTCATGTAGAGGTAAGCGGGGTAGGGTATGAAGTACAGATCAGCCTGCACACTTATTCCAAAATCCAGGACCTGGAGAAAGGGATGCTCTATACCAGCCTTTTGATTCGGGAGGATGCTCATATCCTTTACGGATTTTTTGATATGGCGGAAAAAGACATGTTTCTGCACTTAATAAGCGTATCCGGAATCGGAGCAACAACGGCAAGGGTTATGTTGTCCTATATGAAGCCCGATGAACTGGCCCGTGCCATCGTACAGGGAGATACCCGTACGTTGGAAGGGATAAAAGGAATTGGCAAAAAGACAGCCGAACGGATGGTTTTGGAGTTGAGGGACAAACTGGCGAAAACCCCCTTAGAATCAAATATTTCGACCCTGAAAAACAATACTTTGCAACAAGATGCGTTAAATGCATTGACCGCTTTGGGCATCGGCCGGCAGGCTGCCGGGCAGGCCCTGGAAAAAGCACTGGCAGCCAATCCAAATCTATCCGTTGAGGAACTGATTAAAGTAGCACTTCGTACCCTTTAATCGTTTATTTTCAGGAAACTAACTCAAGGAGAAAAGACATTGAACCTTATAGCTGCTCATATTTCCCGCACATTGGTCCTTATTGCCTTTGTGCTAACCCATAAATTGCCTGCTTTTGCCGGAACGGGAAAGGCGGCGGATCACTACACCGGATTTTTACCCGATACTACCCGATACCCGCTGATTGACCGCAGAGGTGACCCTTATTCTAACCCTAACCGAAACTCCTTCGATCTTCGGGATACTTCTTTCATCAAACGTACTATCGAATACGATCCCCGTACCAAACAATATTACATTGTAGAAAAGATCGGTAACCAATACTACCGTACTCCCACCTCCTTTACCATGGAGGAATTTGTACGGCTGCAGGGCAAAAAAGATGAGCAGGATTATTTCAAAAAGCGTTCGGCTCTCTTATCGAATATGAACCGCCGTATGTTCAAGCCCAAATTCAAAGTATCCGGCGACTGGTTCAACCGCATTATGGGTGCAGGGCCCGATGGTAAAGTGAAAATTGATATCCGGCCCACCGGTTATGTAGATTTTATGGCCGGCTACCAGGGACAAAAGATCAAGAACCCCACCTTACCCGAAAGGGCCCGTAACAACGGGGGGTTTGATTTCAACATGAACTCTCAGTTGCAGATGGATGCCAGCATCGGTGAAAAACTGAAGCTGCCCATCAATTATAATACACTGGCCAATTTCAATTTTGAAAACCAGCTGAAGCTGGATTTCAGGGGCAAGGATGATGATATTGTGAAAGTGTTCCAGGCCGGTAACACCAATTTTGCTTCCAAGGGTACGCTGATCCCCGGCGCCCAGTCATTGTTTGGGCTGAAGACGCAATTGCAGTTCGGCAAATTATTTGTAACAACGGTGCTGGCCAACCAGCAATCACAGCGGCAGACTCAAAGCCTGCAGGGAGGTTCCTCTACGCAAAGTTTTTCCCTGAAGGCGGATGAGTATGATGAGAACAGGCATTTCCTGATGGGGAAATATTTCCGCGACAATTACAACAAAGCCATGAAGCAGTTGCCGGTGGTGAATTCAAAAGTGCAGATACTGCGGGTGGAAGTGTGGGTGACCAACCGTACCGGGGCCACCACCGATACCAGGGATGTGGTAGCCTTTATGGATTTGGGTGAAAACACACCTTACAACAGTGCTGTAATTACCGGTACAGGTGATGTTTTGCCAAAGAATGAATCTAACAATCTTTATTCTATTCTTCGTGCCAATCCCAATTACCGTAATTCATCCACGGTACAAAACCAGTTGACTACACTGGGTTTATTGCCTGTACAGGATTTTGAAAAAACATTTGCCCGTAAACTGCAGCCGACTGATTATTATTTCAACGACAGGATAGGGTTTATTTCTCTCAACCAGCCTTTGCAACCGGACGAAGTATTGGGTATCGCCTTTCAATACACTTACAATGGCCGGGTATTCCAGGTGGGTGAGTTCTCGCAGGATGTGCCGCCAGATACTTCCGGCACCTCCCAACGGGTTTTATTCCTGAAATTGCTGAAGGCAACTTCACAACGTACTAACCTGCCTATCTGGGACCTCATGATGAAGAATGTGTATTCTGTTGGTTTTGGCCAGTTGGAACGGCAGGATTTTCGCCTCGACCTTACTTACGAAGAACCCAGTCTGGGCGAAAAAAGATATTTGCCACCCGCCGATGTCATCAATACGTATGAAGGGGCGCCGATTATTTCACTGGTAAACCTGGACCGCCTTAATAACCAGAACGACCCGCAGCCGGACGGTGTATTTGATTTTGTAGAAGGCTTTACTGTAATATCTTCCCAAAGCCGGATTGTGTTTCCGGTACTGGAGCCTTTTGGCCATGATATGGATTATGTATATGCCACGCAGGCCCAAAGGAACAAATACCTGTTCTATCCTTTGTATGACACAATCAAGGCCATTGCGCAGACCTATGCCAATCTGAACCGTTTCAAGATAGTTGGACGATCCAAATCCTCCGGAACGGCTCCCGGTATGGGATCCAATAATTTTGCCGGGGGAAATAATCCGGCATCCGGAGAATACCAGTTAGGCTTCAATATACCACGGGGTTCTGTAACCGTAACAGCCAATGGCCAGGTACTGCAGGAAAATGTGGACTATGAGATCAATTATGATTTGGGTACACTCCGGGTAACCAATCCTTCTGTTCTGGCTTCCGGTGTGCCGGTGAATATTGCCTATGAAAATAACCAGGCGTTCGGGTTTCAGCAGCGTAATTTTATGGGGCTTCGCCTTGATTACCTCGCCAGTAAGAAACTTTCCATTGGAGGAACAGTGGTAAGACTGGGAGAAAGGCCTTTCTTCATCAAACAATCCTATGGTGAAGACCCGATCCGCAACACGATGTATGGAGTGGATGTGGATTATCGCAACAATTTACCCCGACTATCAAAATGGCTAGATAAACTGCCGTTCTATTCTACCAAGGCGATGTCTTCCATCACTGCCTATGCTGAAGCGGCTGTACTTCAACCGGGCCATGCCCGCCAGATAAACCCCACCCGCAGAGACCGCAGCGGCCAGGTATACATTGATGACTTTGAAGGTACCCGTGCCAATATCGATCTTCGTTTCCCGCTGATCAGCTGGACACTTGCATCGGTACCCCAGGGCAATGGTCTTTTCCCCGAGTCATCACTCAGTAACGACCTGCGTAGTGGTTATAACAGGGCCAAGATTGCCTGGTATAATATTGAACCGGTATTGCAGGAAAAAAGAAATGCCAACAACCCGCTGCGTAATGACCTGAATGAATTATCAAGGCCGGAAACAAGGCAGGTATTACAAAGGGAGATCTTCCCCCGCCGCAGCACACAGTTTGGTGAAGGCTTGCTTACCACCTTTGATATTGCATTTTATCCGAAGGATAAAGGGCCTTACAATTTTGAAAACAGGAATACGAGAATAAATGCCAATGGCAGGTTAACCAACCCCAAACAATCATGGGGCGGTATGATGCGTAATATCGATCAGACAGATTTTGAAACCAGCAATATTGAATTCATCGAGTTCTGGTTGCAGGATCCGTTTATTACCAATACTGCCAACCCCAATGGCGGCCAGTTATATTTTAACCTCGGTAATATCTCAGAAGATATCCTGCGGGATGGCAAACGCCAATATGAAAATGGTTTGCGTACCCCCACCAATAATGCTTCAATAGATTCGAATACTGTATGGGGCCAGGTGCCTTCTAACCCGATGCAGATCACCAACGGATTCAGCATTCAGCCATCGGACCGTCAATTCCAGGATGTGGGTTATGATGGTTTGCAGGATGCTGATGAGAAGAGAAGGTACAGCAGTTATTTAAGTTCCCTTGCCGGCACATTTGGAACCGGATCTCCTGTTTATCAACAGGCACTGAATGATCCGTCTGCCGACAACTTTAAACCTTACCGGGATCCGTCATTTGACCAACAGCCTGTTGCAGGCATATTGCAGCGCTATAAAAATATCAATAACCCGCATGGCAATTCACCCATTGCGGAAAATAATACCCAGTTCGTCAATGCCTTTACCCAATACCCTGATGCGGAAGAACTGAACCGGGACAATACCATGAATGAAGTGGAAGAGTATTTCCAGTATAAGGTGGATATAAAACCTAACATGCTTGTCGGTACAAATTATATCACGGACAAAAGGGTAGTAACTGTATCGCTTGCCAATGGTAACTCAAGGCCAGAAACCTGGTACCTTTTCCGCATACCCATCAAAGAGTACCAGCAGAAGATCGGCAATATTCCGGATTTCAAATCGATCCGTTTCCTCCGGATGTTTGTTACGGGGTTTGATGATTCTGTGGTCATGCGTTTTGGAAAGCTGGAATTGGTCAGGAACCAATGGCGTAAATACCAGTACCAGATCGATACCACCGGCAACTACACACAACTGCCTGCCATAGATCCCGCAGCTGTGAATACACTGGCGGTAAATGTGGAAGAAAACGATCAGCGTCAGCCAATACCCTATGCTATTCCTCCAGGTATTGAAAGGCAGCAACAGCTGAGTAATAATAATGTGGCCCTGTTCCTCAACGAACAGTCACTTAGTTTACAGGTGTGCAACCTGCCCCAGTATGAAGCAAGGGGTGTATTTAAGACCATGAACCTGGATATGCGCCAGTATGGTAAGCTCTCTATGTTCATTCATGCTGAATCAGTACAAGGTTCGCAGCCTATTGTAGACAGGGAAATGAGAGCTGTAATAAGGATTGGCAATGATTTTTCCGGTAATTATTATGAAATAAAAATTCCGCTGAAAATTACTCCGTTCGGCTCTACAGATTCTCTGGCTATATGGCCTGCCGAAAACAACCTGGATTTTGACCTGGAAGAACTAACCAGGCTGAAATCAAGACGGAATAAACAGGCAATACCACCATCCCGTTATTATAGGGAGATAAAGTCTGACGGACGGGAATATGCGATATTAGGAAACCCCAACCTGGGCGAAGTGAGGGGCATGCTGCTCGGCGTGGAGAATACCACCCAGGAAACCATGTGCACCGAAGTATGGTTCAATGAACTGCGCCTGCAGCAACTCGATGAGAGCGGCGGTTGGGCAGCACTTGCCCGGGCGGATATTAAACTGGCCGACCTGGGTAACCTGTCTTTATCAGCAACAGCCCGTACCCGCGGCTTTGGTACACTGGAACAAAGGGTAAATGAACGCAGCCGGGAAGATGTCTATACGGTGGATGCCAATGCCACTATTGAAGCCGGTAAATTATTGCCGAAGAAACTAGGTTTACAAGTGCCTGTCTATATGGGTATCAGCCACCGCACCAGTACGCCTGAATACGATCCATATGACCTGGATATTAAGCTCAAAGACAAACTCAAGGAATCAGATAAAAGCGTTAAAGATTCTATTCGCAAAGAAGCAGTAGATGTTACTACGATCAAAACGTTTAACCTGACCAATGTTCGCAAGGTTAAGACAGATGGCAAGAAACCAAAAGTGTGGAGCGTTTCTAACTTTGATTTTAATTACTCCTACATACAGACACTCAGTTATAATCCGCTGATTGAAAGGGATGAAATGAGAAGAACGAGAGGCGCCATCGGATATACTTATTCACCCCAGGTGCAGCCCTTTGAGCCCTTTAAAAAACTGATCAAGTCAAGATCAAAATGGCTGTCTTTACTGAAGGAGGTTAATTTCAATTATGCACCTTCACAGGTTTCCTTCCGGGCCGATGTATTCAGACAATTTGGGGCGGTGCGTCCGAGAAATGTGGGCGGCGGGCCTTATAAGATACCGGAGACATACAATAAGTATTTCACCTTCGACCGTTTCTATATCCTGCAATGGAATTTGACCCGGTCCATTTCTATTGACTTTAATGCCGTGAACAATGCCCGAATAGATGAACCTTTCGGAAGAATTGATACCAAAACGAAAAAGGATTCTGTCAGGAAAAACCTCTTCAAAGGGGGAAGAAACACCAACTACCGGCAGGAGGTAACGGTAACGTATAATGTACCGATGCAAAAAATACCGTTGCTTGACTGGACCACTTTGCGGGCCAGCTATAATACCAAGTACAACTGGCTGGCAGGTTCTTTATTGCAAAGAACTCCGGAGATCAACCTGGGCAATACACTTTCCAATACACAAACCCGTACTATTAACGGAGAAATGAATTTTGAGCAATTGTATGCCAAATCCCGTTTCCTCCGGGCAGTAAATACAAGTACACCTAAAGCACCGCCACCACCCAATACACCCGGCGGCGATAAAAATGCCGGCGATGGCAAGGGGGGAAAAGGAAACAAGAATACTACTGATAAGAAGGATAAAGCCAAAAAGGAGATAACGCCAAAACCGGAAAAGCCGGTAGTACAGCAAGTGCCTTCCATGCCTGATTCTGCACGGGCAAAACTGAGTGCCAAAGAAAGAAGGAAACTGGCCAAGCAGGAAAGAAAACTGGCAAGGTTGCAGAAGAAACAACAGCGACAAAAAGATCCCAATCGTCCGCTGCCGGAGATAGCAGGTGTTCCCAAAGCTTTTCTGCAAATGGCTACTGCATTAAAAAGAGTGGGTATCCAGTTCACGGAAGATATGGGAACAACATTGCCGGGTTATATGGACAGTACAAGGCTACTGGGATATAATTTCAAAAGCCGTGAACCCGGTTTTGGATACATTTTTGGTTACCAGCCTGACACCAGCTGGATCAACCGCTTTGGCGCCAAAGGATTGTTGTCCAGTGATACATTGGTAACGGCCATGATACAGCAGCGGTATAACCAGCGGCTGAACCTAACCGCCCAGGTGAGCCCTTTCCGTGATTTTAACATTGATATCAACCTGGATAAAACATTTGACAAACAGTATTCAGAATTATATAAAGACACCAGCAAGACGGACAATGTGGGCCTTACCCGCCTGAACCCTTATGCATTGGGTAGTTTCAATGTCAGCTATATTGCCTTCCAGACGCTGTTTAAAAAGTTCGACCCTAATATCGTTTCAGAAACATTCAAAACATTTGAGAATAACAGGGCCATACTGTCCCGTAAGTTATCCGGGCTAAATCCTTACCAGGGCGGTTCCGTAGATCCGAATGATCCGGGTTATTTCAAAGGATATGGACGCTATGCACAGGATGTAGTGATCCCTGCATTCATTGCCGCTTATACCAATAAGAATCCCAATGATGTAAAGCTGGTAAAGAACAGTAATCCCAACATCCGGTCGAATCCTTTCTCCGGTATTATACCCAAGCCAAACTGGACGGTTACCTATACCGGCTTATCAAGAATACCCGGGTTAGATAAGATATTTACCAATGTTTCCATCCGCCATGGCTACCACAGTACATTTGCCATGAACAGTTTCAACACCGCTCTGTTATTTGCGGATCCTTTCAGGGTGGGTTATCCATCTTTCCGGGATACGCTGACAGGCAACTTCATCCCTTACTTCCTGGTGCCTAATATTACCATTCAGGAAGCCTTTGATCCTTTGATTGAAGTGGATGTTACGTTTACCAACCAGTTGCAGACAAGGTTTGAGCTAAGAAAAAGCCGTTCACTGAGCCTGAGCCTTATCGATTACCAGCTGGCTGAACAACGTTCTACTGAAGTGACATTTGGATTCAACTGGAGAAGAAAAGGGGTGCCGCTGATCAAAAAGCTGCCGTTCATGAAGAATAAGATGGATAATGATGTAACCATCCGGATGGACTTCAGCCTGCGGGATGATGCCACGGCCAACAGTAAGCTGGACCAGCGTACAGCATTTGGAACAGCCGGCCAAAAAGTGATCCGCATCGCTCCTTCTATTGATTATGTGGTAAACAACCGGGTAAGTATGAAACTGTTCTTTGAACAGAACCGCAATATTCCCAAAATCAGTAATGCCTTCCCGATTACCAACACGAGGGCGGGACTGCAGGTGCGGATTTCATTAACGCAATAAGATTCTCCGCTAAAAAATAATAAAAGGATATTGACAAGTTCAATATCCTTTTATGTTTCAATAATTAGTTACCGATTGATTAGTTGCTGAAATGATTGCTCCACCAACTATTTTTCTCGTGAAGTGCAGGCCTGCAATCAATAACTGTTCAGTAATAAAATTGCTTTACGATTACCGCTTTGCGGCTGAAAACAGCGTAAAAAATAAATGCTTGGTTTATCAGGGAAGTTTCGGCTCAGGACTGGCATTGCCGGTAGCATTATCAGTGGCGGTTCTTTTAAACAGCATTACATAGCCGCAGAGGTTTTTCTTCTTTTGTTTATTGACCTGCACCGGTTTCATCATATGGAATTCGGAAAACTTGGGGATGTATGAATAGACGATAACATTGCCGTCCACATCACCCCATTTATTCTGCCGGAATATTACCATTCTTTCGCTCCAGTCGTACATCCTTACTTCGTAAAGACGGGATGAATAATCCCCTATGAAGACAAATTGGTACCAGCTTCCCTGTGTCAACGGAACGATAACAGGCATTTCGAATTCACTTTCCATATTGATGGAAGCCTCTTTGAGTAATACGTAACCATCTTTTCCATACAGGTTTTTAAGGCTGTCGGCCTGTCGTGAAATCAAATCATTGGAGCAGCTTTGCAAACGGATCATCTCCTGTGAGAAAGAACAGGCAGTGAGCAGGAATAAAGAAAGGATGAGCAGGTACGGTTTTTTCATAACAGGGCATGTATGATATTGCGACTCTGCCATAAAGTTAAAAATCAATTTTTTTGGTTCATTATTTAATTCAACAAAACGGGGCGGATAAGTACATTTCCGTTGGGTTTATACGGCAAGCATTGGGCCAAAAACCCATAGGATGAAGGTTGAAGTACTTAAAGGTAAGTGTTACTTATTACTCTCCGGCAGTTTTTGATTGCCGTCAAGCCGGCTGCCGGTTAAAGTAAATGGCATTGGCCTGTTGGGTGCAGCTGATCGTCAGGTCATTGATACATACATGCGGGGGAAGGGTGGTGGTGTAAAAGATCACATCAGCCACATCTTCAGGTGTAAGCGGTTGAAGGCCGTCGTATATTTTTTTAGCAGTGCCCTCATCTCCCTTAAATCGAACAATGGAGAACTCTGTTTCAGCGGCACCGGGATTAATGGCTGTTACTTTAATATTATGTCGCAGTAAATCTATTCTCATAGACTGGTTCAGGGCATCTACTGCATACTTGGTGGCGCAGTATACATTTCCTTTTTCATATACTTCTTTACCGGCTACTGAACCGAGATTGATGATTTGGCCCTGTTTTCGTTTCGCCATTAATTGGGCTACTGCTTTCGCCACATAGAGGAAGCCTTTTACATTCGTATCGATCATCGTATTCCAATCCTCGAAGCTGCCTTCTTCAAAATAATCCCTGCCCAGGGCAAGGCCGGCGTTGTTCAGCAATACATCAATGGCTTTCCATTCTACGGGTAAACTTTCGATGGCCTGCAAAACTTCATCCTGCTTTTGCACATCAAAGGGCAATTGCAGCACTGCCACGTTGAATTTGTTTTCAATTTCATCGGCCAGCTGTTGCAGCCTGTCCGTTCTTCTTCCGTTGATGATTAAATCATATCCGTTGGCAGCGAATTTGTAAGTTGCTGCTTTTCCAAACCCTGATGTAGCACCGGTGATGAAGATGATTTTTCTTGGAAAATTTTGGTTCATAGTTAATAGTTCATTGTTCATGGCTGGCCGCTTATAGTTAACGTAGCCTTGCATTAAGTACACTACAAACTTAGTAAACGTCTATGAACTATTTGCCATGAACTATGAGCCACACTCACCTGATCAACGTCACCGTTCCTTTCAGGAAAATCGGCTTACCGAGGTAATCAATAGCGCTGACCATCCATACATAAACACCGCTGCCCTGCGGGGTACCATTTACTTTTCCATCCCAGCCGGCTCTGTCGGCAGTTGTGTAGAAGACCCGTTCGCCCCAACGGTTATAAATACTGAAGTAGTTTATTTTTTCTATTCCCACCGCAATGGGCCGTATCACATCATTGCGGCCATCGCCATTGGGAGTAAAGGCCGTAGGTACAAAAACATTCGGATTGGTTTTAAAAACCTTTACCGTCATGAAAGAAGAATCAGGGCATCCTGCAGCATCCCACACCACTAATTTATATCGTACACTGTCGGTTTCGGGACCATATATGCCCACGGGATTGGAGATAGTGGGGTTATTTAATCCCAAAGAAGGAGTCCATAGATAACGAATACCACCCGAACCCTGAAACTGCAATGGCTGTCCCACTACTACCGTGGTATCCCTGCCGGCAAAAGCCCTCACTCTGGGTTGTACAGTAATGACAACAGTATCATAACCCGGTTTAGGACATCCGGGTGTATCATCCCAGGAGGTAAGAATGAAATTGGTAGTCCGGGGAGGCGAAGCGATGGGGTTTAAAATATTCGGGTTATTCAAGTAATTGGACGGTGTCCAGGTAAAACGGGTGCCGTTGTGAGATCCGTTTAATTGAGCGGAAGTATTATAACAAATCGTTTGTGGCGAACCGGCATCTGCCACAGGGTAAGGGTCTGTATTTATGACTACAAAATCTGTTGCTGAACAACTGCCCACCCTGGCAATGAGCTGATAAACTGTAGAAGCAGCTGTTGGGGTAGCAACGGGGTTTTGCACTGTTGGATTGTTTAAAGTTGCAGCAGGTGACCATTGGAAACTGAGTCCGTTGGTAGTGGCTATTAGCTGAACCGGGTCTGTCAAACAAATAGTAGTGTCCGGCATCAGTGTTAATGATACTCCGGAAATTACCCTTACCTGTACTGAATCTTTATTAATGCAGCCGTTATCATTCAGCGTAACCACATACCAGGTATTGTTGGTGGGATTGACCGTTGGGTTCGCTGTATTCGGGTTGGTAATATTGGTCAACGGTGTCCAGCTAAAAGTGCCTGACCCGGTAGAGCCACTGGCAGAAAGTGTAACGGCATCGGGCACACAAATAAGTGTATCCCTGAAACCGAGTGTAATCAATGGCTTGTCCAATACATTGATATTAACAATAGCCGTATCGATACATCCTTTACTGTTGGTCACAATCAACCGCACATCTCTTGTACCAGGTGACGGGTAAGTGTACTGCGGGTTTCTAATCCTTGAAGTATCAGCCAGTGTAGTGTTGTCACCAAAATCCCAGCGCCAGCTGTTGACCACTCCGTAATCGGTCCGGGTAGTATCGGTAAACTGGTAAGGATTGGTGAAACAACTTCCGTTATAAATAAAACCAGGGAAGAAGCCGGGATATACTCTTACCTGGAAAGTGGCACTGTCAGAACACAAACCGCCGGGCAGCGAAACCACCAGTTTTACATTATAAACTCCTGTATCTAAATAGGTATGAGACGGGGTAGCTGAAGTGGATGTATTTAAAGGTCCTGAGGAAGGTTCGCCGAAATCCCAGAGGTATTGAGTTTCAGGGGGATTGCCTAAAGCATCATTGCTGAAATCAACAGTAAAGCCATCACAGGTTGTTGGTTTCGGGTTCAGTAATGCCCTCAGGGGACTGCAATCACCGATACGGATATGCAATTCTTTTCGGGTAATGCCCAACAGAATGCCATTCCGGTACTCTTTGACACAAACGCAGATAACATATTCCCCAATGATGTCCGGTGCGGTTCCGCTAATCAAACCAGTTTGAGAATTTATTGTAACAGAGGGGCCCAGCGGTTGGGTCCCTGAAAAAGGCGATTGATAAGGAATGGTTGAATAAGGAGGGGCTGAAGCGGTAGTAGGCGCCGGGCTTCCCTGGCTGGCTCCGCCATAAGCATCACAAAATTCATAAATCAGCTCATCGCCATCAGGATCAGTGGCCTGGAAAGAAAACTGAAAATAACTGTTCCGGCATACAATGGCAGTATCATTTACGAGGAAAGCGGGGCTGCTGTTTGTAGGTGCGGCGGCAAATACATTGGTGCCGGGAATAGAAATGGAAAAAGTATTGCCTACTGTTCCGCTGCTCACCACATTATTGATGCCTGCAATACGGCAACAACGCTGGTAGGCAATGATATAGCCGTTAGGTGTAATGGGGAGTTCTATTGACGGAAGGTCATAAACAACTATGGTGTAATAGCAGCCCGTTTCATTACCGGTAATACAGGGTTCATCATACACCTTGCTCAGGTTATATTGATTGGTGATAGATACAGAAACATCCTGTATGAACTGAAGTGAACCGCCATTGAATATGGAAAAATTAATGGGGTTAGACAATTGCCCCGTGGTTGGATTACAGATCATATACACTGTCAGGGTGATTCGGTAGCGGGCATTACCCGGCGAACCTGCTCCGAGGTATTGATAAGTAAAGAAACCCCCCTTTATATGCGCAGCAGAAGCTGTTTCGCTTAGAGAAAGAAGAACAAATATGACTATCAGTATTCGTTTCATTTTCAGCACCGGCCGGTATACGTTTAGTTTTCCAGCAAAAATTCTTCCAATATCCGGTTGCAGCGGTCAGGCTCTTCCAACATTCCCATGTGGCCGGATTGGGTAAGAATGTGAATGTACGATTTTTCAGGCAAGTGGCACTGCTTCAGGCTGTCTGTCATTGGCGCTGCCCCATCATGTTTACCCGATATAAAAAGCACAGGCACAGTTGTTTGACGTAATATAGCTGTTCGGTCAGGCCGCTGCATCATAGCCTGGTAATAGTTAACGAGTGAGGCGGTAGTAAAGTTGTCCTGCTGCCGAATGAAATGGGTAATTTTTTCAGGCATTTGTTGCTGAGAAAGGGATGAAAACAAATTGGGAATGACGGTTTTTAAGAAAGCAAAAGCCCCGTGAAGTTTAATAAAGTCTATCCCTTTTTGCC
>DASUDW010000146.1:0-3074 GCA_036275415.1 Chitinophagaceae bacterium
ATTTTATGGGGCTGCGCTTATTCTCATATATTATGACAACATGCCATTAAAGAAAAAACTGCTCTCCTTCTTCTGATTCTTTGCTCATCCTATAAAAGGGTTTACATTCATCATCCCTGGATAAGTTCAGAGCGATATCAACCTTGACCACTTTGTCATGCTGAGCTAGTCGAAGCATACGCTACGAAGACGCTACTTCTTTAACCTATAGTATATCACCCTTCGACAGGCTCAGGGTGACAATTCTACAAACAGGCTCAGGACGAAATTAATCGCAGTGAAATTTGACAGGCTGGGCACTTTGGCATGCTGAGCCAATCGAAGCCTGCCTGCTGGCAGGCAGGCATGAACTACGAAGCACAATGTCAGATTACTCATGGGAAGCAAAAAACCGACCCCCCCCTATTACACAATCTTTAAAAACCTTCAACTATCCCTTAAAACGATCCTCATCCCCTCCAGGTACTTTTGTTTATTGGCTTCAATGGAATACTTTTCTTCCACAGTCCTTCTTCCATTTACAGATAGTTTTCTTCGCAGATCAACAGACTCAACAAGTTGACTGAGTTTCTCCACCCACTCGTCAGTTGTTGAAGCCAGGAATCCATTCTCCCCGTCTTTGATAATTTCACTGTTCACCCCTACGGGTGACATAATAGTGGGAATGCCTGCAGCCATATATTGTAAGCCTTTCAATCCGCATTTGCCTTTGGCCCATTCATCATCCGGCAACGGCATAATGCCAATATCGATCTGCTGAAGGTCTTGCAATTCGGTGGCAGCCACCCAGGGTTGTCCGGTAATGCCAAGTTCCGTATTGCGGTAACTGCCATCCCCGATGACCATAAAACCTACCCTGTCCCCATATTTGGCCTTGATCCTTCGAAGGGGCTCTAATGCAAATTCAAAATGCTGGATTGTGGTAAAACTGCCGCTCCAGCCAATCACAACGGGGCCGTCATCATCAGCAACAAGCTTTGCAGTATACTGCCCTGTATCAATGGTGGTGGGTATGATGGTTACTGCCTGGTTGAATTGGCTGGCATAATCTGCCAGGTATTGGTTACCGGCAATTACCAGGTCAGCTACTTTAATGATATCTTTCGTTTTACCGGCATTTTTCAGGAACCCAAGCTTCTTATTAGCTTCAGAAACATTCTGCAGCCAGATACTGTCATCAAAATCAAATATCAGCTGCGAACGTCGGGCAAATCGTTTCTCAAAAAAAGAAGTACCCAGCATAAAACATTCCCGTTGCACAAAAACAATGTCAGCTGGCCGGGAAAAAAAGGTCTCCCTTACCCGTTTCCATAATGACTTCCATAAAATGAGGAACTTGGAAAAATAATGACCGGGTGCATAAAAAAGCTTGTCATCCTTCGCATTTAACAAATAGGAAAAGCGGACCTCATAGCCGTTAGCTTCCAGGAATGTCAGGTATTGCTCAAAGCGGAAACGCTGGGAAGGTGAACGGTCGGGCCGGTGGAGGCATACAAATAAAACAGAAGGCATGATCAGGATTGTTTTTCCAGCCACACAGGTGGCAGTTTTTCAAGTATCTCAATATTGGAAAAGGTATTACTCTGGCGGGCACCGACCTTTACAGCCCAGTCAGCCATTTTTTGCACTCCGTCTTTCAACGAAGTGAAAGAATTATCGTCAATACCAAAGATTCGCTTGGCCTTGGAGTGGTCCGAATAGGCATGCATCACCTCATTTCTGGCTTCCAGGTGCCGGAGCTCCCCTTTAATTCCCAATACCTCCATCACGGTTTCGGCCAGCTCATTCACTGTATACTCCTTATCAGCACCTATATTAAATACCTCATTGTAAGCACCCGGCACATTCACGCAGTTGGCAATATAAGGTGCCACATCACTGATATAGCTGAAGGCCCTTGTCTGGTTACCGTCACCAAATACAGTTAATGATTTTCCCTGCATCAGCTGGTTCATGAAGATGCCGATCACATTGCGGTAGCGGTCACCAATGTTCTGGTATTCACCATATACATTATGCGGTCGGAAGATCACATAATTAAGGCCGAACATCTCATGGGCGGTTTTCAGGTCAAGCTCTACGGCATACTTCGAAACACCATAAGGATCTTCCGGCTGCGGCACAGTACTTTCCAGCATGGGCAGCTGACCGGCCCCGTACACAGCAATAGAAGAAGTGAAAACAAAACATTTCACCTTATGCTTTACGCTTTCGTTGATCAGGTTCACACTGCCGATCAGGTTATTGGTATAATTGAAACGGCGGATAAAATGGCTCAGGCCCTCTGCGGCATAGGCTGCCAGGTGATAAACATAATCAAACCGGTGTTCGTGGAACAGCTTTTCAAGCAGTACATGATCGGTAACAGATCCTTTCACAAAAGTGGCCGCCGGGTTTACATGGTCTTCAAAACCACCGCTGAGGTCATCCAGGGCTACCACTTCATGACCCATGGCTAATAATTCATTTACAACATGGGCACCGATAAATCCGGCACCGCCGGTTACAAGGGATTTGGGCATTTGGAACTTGTTTTAAAGTTATCAGAAAAAAAGCGGTTAATAATATATTTAAACTCTCTTACGGTTGAAATATTTATTATAAAGCGAATAGCAGAATTCGATCAGCTTTTTACTATTGGGAAAATCTGTATAGGTCTTCGGCGGCAATGCCAGGTATTGCTCAAGTTCCTCCGTGCTGATACCGTATTTCTTGGCAATATATTTTTTATCCTCCCGGATCTTACCCTCGTCAAAAGGCAATTCTTTCAATTTGGCCAGTGCCTCCTCCCGGGTTAGCTGGTGCAAACAAATCTGGGAAGAAAGGATGGCTTTGCGGTAATCAATACCGAATTTCACATACATCGCATAGCTCTGCCAGAAGGCAGTGATCTTGGATTCGTGGTGATTTCCTCCGTAATCTTTCCAGTTTAAATGGTCCATCAAATATTTTTTGGCTACATCTTTATTATAATCAATATAATTTAACAGGTACAGAGTTTTTATTCCATATACCAAACGGTAATAGGTTTCTTTTAGTAAGCCTATCACAGGAACCTTTTTGATGCGGGAATT
>DASUDW010000147.1:0-4728 GCA_036275415.1 Chitinophagaceae bacterium
CCATTCCGGCGTTCACAACGTGACGGTAAATGGTTCCAGCTGCACAGCGCAGCGGATCGATCCCACTCACATTCTCCAGGTTTGGCTTGAAGCGGTCGCCTCGCACCATGCGAGGCGAGAGCCGTGAGTGCTGGAAGCGCATCCGGCGCAGGAAGAACTGCGGCGGTCCACAGGTGCAAGACCATTCTTGCAGGAACACACAAAACAATCACAGCAGGAGGAAACAATGAAACTTGCACGAGGGGTGTGTCTCACGCTTATCGCTCTAGCGATGTCAGCGTCGAGTGGATCGGCAGAGGATGAGCCGATTGTGCTGGGGATACCGGTCGGGCTAAGCGGAGCCAATAGCGTAGTTGCTCCATCAGTCGTGCAGGCTACCGAGCTGGCTGTGTCTGAGATCAATGAGGCGGGCGGAGTGCTGGGTCGAAAGCTGACGATTTAGGAATTATGAACTGGCTTCCATTCAATATCCGCCACCCAATATGACGGTAGCGATTGAATCAGCAAAAAAGGGTGAGGAAGAAAAACTTTCCCATGCGCTGCATCAATTGGTGGAAGAAGATCCTACTTTGATTGTAGAAGTATCGCAGGAGCTCAAACAAACATTGATCCATTGCCAGGGTGATATGCACCTGGCGGTAGCTAAATGGAAGATTGAACACAATCACAAACTGGAAGTAAAATTCATTAAGCCCCGCATTCCTTACCGGGAAACCATCCGTAAAATGGCCGATGCCAATTACCGTCATAAAAAGCAAAGTGGCGGCAGCGGACAGTTTGGTGAAGTGTATATGCGTATAGAACCCTGGTATGAAGGTATGCCGGAGCCTACGGATATTTCTGTGCGTGGCAGAGAAACGTATGAACTGGATTGGGGTGGCAAACTGGTGTTTTACAACTGTATTGTTGGTGGTGCTATTGATGCCCGTTTTTTGCCCAGCATTTTAAAAGGTGTGATGGAAAAAATGCAGGTGGGTCCGCTCACAGGTTCTTATGTGCGTGATGTACGTGTATGTGTGTATGATGGAAAAATGCACCCGGTGGATAGTAATGATATCAGTTTTAAAATTGCCGGACTGCAGGCCTTCCGCCAGGCATTTCAGCAGGCTGATCCGCAGATACTGGAACCGATCTATCATGTGGAAGTGTTATGTCCTGATGATTTAACCGGTGCGGTGATGGGTGATTTACAAAGCCGCAGAGCGCTTGTAGAAGGAATAGACAGCGAAGGCCATTTTCAGAAAGTGGTGAGCCGTGTACCATTAGCTGAGATGGAAGGTTTTTCTTCTTCGCTACGTTCATTAACACAGGGCCGGGCAAAGTTCAGAAGCTCATTCTTAGAATATGCGCCGATGCCGTTTGAATTGCAACGCAAACTCATAGATGAATATGCAAAACATGATAAAGAAGAATTAGTGGCCTAAGTATTGATAAAGCAATAGCCGGAATCGAAAGCTTTGATAAAAATCATCAACTGGTTTCGATTCCGGCTTTTTCATGCACAAAGCTCAGATGTATAACTGGGGCTTTACTCAATACGGAACGAAATTTTACAAACACATCCAAAAGTGGTCACCTTTCCGTCTTTTACATGCGCTTTAATATCCTGTACATAAACAGAATCAATATTGCGTACAGTTTTGGATGCTTCGGCAACCGCAGTGCGGATGGCATCATCAATTCCTTTTTCTGAGGAAGCAATCACTTCAATTACTTTTACGATAGGCATAACTTTCAGTTTTATGGTTAAGAAATCATTTACTTGAAAGTTAGGCAAATAAATCCGTCAGGAAAAGATGATAATGAGCAGGAGGAGGATGTAACAAATGATATTGAGAGTAGTAATAGGATCCTTTGCCGCAGTTTCTGAATTTTTCATGTTGACAGGTTAACAGTTGTATGAATAGAAGAATTATCTTTCACCGTCAAAATTAATGCCATATGAAGTATGTTCTCTCTTTTTTAGCCTGTTATCTTTTCATGAACACATCAGCTCAAACCAAAACAGCTGAGGTAAAAGAATACATTCCCGCTGGTGTGCAGGTAACAGTAAGTGCCGGCACCGTTCAATACGGAACTCAAAAACTGGAATACACGGCTCATACCGGTTATCTTGATTTGAAAAACGATACCGGAAAACTTATTGCCAAAGTATTCTTTACCTACTACAAAAAGAAAGGTGAAGCAGCTGCCAACCGTCCCATCACTTTTACATTCAACGGCGGGCCGGGTTCTTCTTCTGTGTGGCTGCATATGGGTGGACTTGGTCCTAAACGTGTATTGCTCAAAGATGATGGAACAGCTACTGCACCCCCTTATAAATACATCAACAATGAATACAGCTGGCTCGATAAAACAGACCTGGTATTTATTGATCCTGTATCAACCGGTTACAGTCGTGCAGCCAGCGGCGAAAATCCCAAACAGTTTCATGGATATGTGGAAGACATCCAGAGCGTAGGTTCTTTTATCCGTTACTTTTTATCGAAGTATGAACGCTGGGGTTCGGCTAAATTTTTAGCCGGTGAGAGCTATGGTACTACAAGAGCTGCAGGGTTGAGTAAGTTTTTAACGGATAGCTACCGCATTTATATCAATGGAATCTTTTTGATTTCACCCGTATTAAATTTCGGTACCAATGATTACTACGTAGGTAATGATTTGCCAAGGGCATTATACATTCCTTCTTACACCGCTGCTGCATGGTATCATAATAAATTAGCGCCGGAATTACAGAATGATTTTGCTAAGGCTATTAAAGAGAGTGAAGCTTTTGCTTTAGGTGAATATGCCACTGCTTTATTAAAAGGTGGCTGGCTCACTGCAGAAGAAACAGATCGTATCGCCACTAAAATGAGTTATTACACCGGGTTGAGTAAAGAATATTGTTTGAATGCCAACTTACGTGTGGAAGAAAATCGTTTTTATAAAGAGTTACGTCGCAAAGACGGGCTGAGTATCGGACGCCTTGATGCACGTTTTACGGGTACGGATTTAGACAATGCCGGTGAGTATGTGAGTTTTGATCCCAGCTTTACGAATATTGATGGCCCGTTTACCAGTGCGCTCAATGATTATTTCCAGAATGACCTGAATTTTAAAGAAGAGAAGCCTTATAATATTTTCGGCCCCGTATCTCCGTGGAATTACAACAATGTGCAGAACCAGTTTTTAAATGTTGCCGAAAGCCTGCGTGATGCTATGGCTAAAAATCCTGCGTTGAAAGTATATGTGGGCAGCGGTTACTATGATTTTGCAACGCCTTATTTTACTGCTAAATATGATATTGAACACATGTTCCTCCGTCCGGAAGCGAGGAAAAATGTAAGGCACTATTTCTATAACAGCGGACACATGTACTACATTAATATGCCGGATATGATTCAGTTTAAAAAAGATGTGGATGCCTTTTTTGAATGGGCTTTAAAATAAATGATGAAATAAAAGAGTAAAGACGTTTGACCACTTTTACATTTTACAAAATCCCGGTATTTATTACGGGGCGGCAAAGCCGCCCCGTATTTTTTGCACATCCCGGCCAAATACTTGCATTTGGCCGGCAAACTCTTTACATTGTTCCTGCCATTTATTTTTTAACCCAAAACCAACTATTATGAACACAGGTAAATTTATTATTGGTGGTGTAATTGGTGGAGTAGTCTTTTTCCTCCTCGGATGGCTGATTTATGGAATGCTCCTGATGGATTTTATGACGCAACACATGTCTTCTGCCGCTGCATCTGTTATGCGCCCGGAAGCAGAATGGCCCTGGTGGGCAATGATTATCGGTAACATCGGACTTGGTTTTCTCTTGTCCTATGTGATCAGTAAATCAAATGCAGCCGGTGTAAGTGCAGGAGCAGTTACAGGAGCTGTTGTTATGTTCCTGGTATCTTTTTCCATTGATTTTATGATGTATGCCCAGATGAATCTTTCTGATTTAACCAGCGTGTTTGTTGATATCATAACATCAGCTGTTATCGGCGCCATTGTGGGTGCTGTTGTCGGTTGGTGGAACGGCCGTAAATGATGTTTTCTGTATGAATGCAGAGCGGGCTCTTCATGAGCCCGCTTTTTTATTTTGCTTCCAATACTTCCACTTCAAATACCAAAATGCTGTTGGGCGGAATTTTAGGACTTCTTGTTCTGATGGAATAAGCAAGGCCCGAAGGAATAACAATTTTAATTTTTCCACCCACATTCAGTAAAGGAACTCCAATCTGCCAGCCTCTTATCAAACGGTTGAGCGGAAAGGTGGCAGGCTTCTCTCTTGTTTGGTCAAACACCGTACCATCACTGAACAAATAACCTTTGTAATGAACAGTCACTGTATCTGTTACATTCACTTTTTTGCCGCTGCCCTGTGTGATGATTTTGTAAAAAACATCTTCGTGTTTTTGCACGGCATCTGTTTTATTCTCTTTTATGAACTGTTGAATGATTTGTTCCTCAGCTGCTGCCTGTTGTATACTGTCTATATTACTCATCGGTGCCAGTACAGGATTGGGAAGACTGTTGGTTAAAAGATTTTTCCAGCTTCCGTTAGTACGTTGCATCCACGCTTGCGAACGTTGATAGCTGTATGCAGCATTGCTTACTTCATATGCCGCTGCTGATTTAATGGTTCCCCATGTACCATTGACTTTAACAGTGCCGATGAGTTTCCATTTGTTCTCTTTTGTAAACCAAACATAAGCTGAGTAAAGTTTAAAGTTTCCTGCTGAGTCA
>DASUDW010000148.1:0-11406 GCA_036275415.1 Chitinophagaceae bacterium
ACAAACTCATACTGGTTCTCCCGTATCTTTTGCCTGAATTTTTGCCGTATCAGCGTTTCGAGATCTGCCTCGTCGTCCACCACAAGAATCTTGGCCATTAATGTATAGATTTAAGTTTCTCTTTTAATGAAGTAAAATCAACGGGCTTGGTCAGAAAGTCATCTGCCCCTAATTGTTTGGCTGTATTATAATTTTCTGCATCGCCATATGCTGTTATCATCATCACCACCGGAGGTGGCTGATGGTGTTCATTTTTTATTCGCTTCAGCAACTCAAGGCCGCTCATGCCCGGCATGTTTATATCGGATAAAATCAGCACAGCTTCCTGTTCATTATTATTCAGGTATTGCAGCGCCTCTTCACCGGAGAAGGCAAAGTCAAACAGCATTTCTCCGGATTTTATTTCCCTTCTGAACCGTTGTTCAAAGAGAATCTGAACATCTTTTTCATCGTCTACTACAAGGATTTTCATTCAATGGTGGTTTTGGGGTGAAAGTATGAATTTAAATGGGCAGTATAATGGTGAATTCAGCAAATTCTCCCTCCCGGGTATCCACCTTCAGTTCACCTTCATGCCCTTTGGTAATGATCTCATAACTCATGCTCAGGCCCAGGCCGGTGCCTTCTCCGGCAGGTTTGGTAGTAAAGAAAGGCTGGAATATTTTATCAATCACTTTTTGAGGAATACCATTGCCATTGTCTCTCACTACAATTATGGCTTTATTGCCTTCATTTTTCGTAGTGGCAGATACCAATGGGCTGTACTCTTCCCCTGCGGTGCCCGGTAAGACATTTTTCTTCTTTTGCATCACCGAATAGAAGGAGTTGGTGAACAGGTTCAGTAAAACCCGGCCTATTTCCTGGGATACAATGTTGATCTTCGGCAAGCTCTCATCCAATGAAGTATCCATCTTGGCATTGAATGATTTATCCTTGGCCCGCATACCATGAAAACTCAGTCGCATACACTCGTCTACCAGGTTGTTCAGGTCTGTTAATTCCTTTTGGCCACTGCTGCTGCGGCTATGCTGCAGCATTCCTTTTACGATAGAGTCGGCCCTTTTGCCGTGGTAGGCAATTTTTTCATTATTGGCTTTAATATCATCGGCAAGGCTCATGGCATCATCTGTTTTGCCAGCCTTTAATTCTTCTTTCATTTCCTCAATCAACTCTGTATTCACTTCACTGAAATTGTTGACGAAATTCAACGGATTTTGAATTTCATGGGCGATGCCTGCGGTGAGTTCACCAAGGCTGGCCATTTTTTCAGATTGAATGAGCTGTTGCTGTGTTGTCTTCAGCTCATTGTAGGCTTTTTCAATTTCTTTGGCTTGTGCCAGTTCACGGGCCTGGTTTTTTTCCCTTTCTTTTTGTACCAGCCGGTGGCGCAGGTAACGGTCTAGGGCAAAAACAGATCCAAGGAACAGCAATCCGTAAATTACATAAGCCCACCAGGTTTTCCACCAGGGTGGTGTAATCGTAATGGTGAAAACCGCACCGGTTTCATTCCATACCCCTTCACTGTTGGAGGCCTTTACTCTAAAAGTATAAGTGCCGGGCGAAAGGTTACTGTAGGTAACCGTGTGTTGGTTGCCTGCTTGAATCCAATCCCTGTCATAACCCTCTAATTGAAAAGCATATTGGTTTTGTTCGGGATTGGCAAAATGCAGCGCTGTAAATTGAAAGGTGACCCTGTTCTCGTTGTACTTCAATTGTATCTTCTGCCGTCCTTCGGTAAATAACAGGCTGTCATTTTCCTGCCCGGAAGGACGGTAACTCACGGATTCAATAAATACCGCCGGTGGCGTTTTGTTTTCACCCAGTTGCAGGGGGTTGAAACGAATGATACCGTTTCTGCCGGCCAGGTTGAAGAAGCCATTCCTGTCATATAGGTTTTTCATAAAGTACTCCCACATCCAGGGTTTGGCAGCACCGAAGTTGGTAATGGTATTCGTAACAGGATTGATGCGGGACATACCCTTCTGGGTGGCTGCCCAGATATTTCCCGCTGCATCTTCCTTTACACTGAATACCGAATTGTGAATGAGCCCTTCCTTTTCAGAGAATCGTTGAATAGCACCTGTTTTTTTATCCAAAAGGTACAATCCGGATAGGTAGGTAGTTGCCCATAATCTTTTGCGGCTATCTTCGTAGATGGATGTAATGCTGAAGAATCCTTCCTTATAATTAAGATAAGACCTGAATTTTTGGGTACGGGGGTCAAAGCTGTTTACCGCACCGTTGTTGGTGCCGATCCAGATGATTCCATCTTTATCAATATATAAACAGGTGGCTGTCTGATCGTCCAATGAATCCTTTACTTGTCTGGAGCCATTGTTGGTGGCAAACGGATACCGGGTAAATTTTTTTGTTTGTGGATTATAGCTGTTGATACCCTTATTGACAGTAGCTATCCAGATGGTGCCGCCCTGGTCTCCTGCAACATCAATTACAAAGGGGGAGGCTAAAGAAGTACTGTCTTGGGGGTCATTCAAGTATTGCGTTACTTTTCCGGAAACAGGTTCATAATGAACCAATCCATTCCCCCCGCATGCCAACCAAAAGGAGCCATCTTTAACTTTTGAAATATTAATTATCGACCGGTAATATTTTTTATCCTTAAGGTCAATGCTGTTAAAATTATTTTTAATAGTGTTCCAGGCCAGTAGTTTGGTTGAATCAGTTAAATAGCAAATGCTGTCACCCTCCGTGCCTATGATATCATATTGGTGTGGTGTTTCTTTTGCAGTTCCTGTTTTTGGAAAAGGGTTCAGTCCAACAGGCGAGAACTGTGTTTTTTGCACATCCCGCCAGGCAATTCCTTCATTGGGAATATTAATCCAGAGGGTATTAAACCGGTCAATAAAAATTTCACCGAGATTTCGGTTGCCGGGCAGATCACCGGGCCCTCCGTTAGGTTCATAATTGTAGGAAATACCGGTTTTTATATCCAGGAAAAATAATCCCCCTACATTGCCGGTTATCCATAGGTTACCATCCTTTTCGGCCGTAATATTTTCTGCATGTGTTTCTTTATTCGGGTAGTTAAGTGCATATTGTATAAAACTTCCCTTTTTAGGGTCGTATAGGGAAATACCTTTCTCTGTAGATACCCAAAGTCTTTTTAATGAATCGGTAAAAGTGTGAAAGCAATTGAGGGGTATTGCGCCGGGTGTTTTACTGCCGGGTATTGAAATAATGTAATTCTTTGTTCGGGTATTTAGTTGTATAAGGCCCCTTGTGTCTTTTGCAGCTAATTGACCGGCAACTGCATTGTTTGTATTTATCCAAACGAAATTAGCATCCACAGGATCGGCCTTAACAGAAATAAAATTCTTAACACCGGATATTTGGGGTATAACAAAAAATGGCTTGAACGATTTGGTCACAGGTTCAAAATAACTCAGCAACGAATCTGTAAGCATCCATATTTTTCCTGCAGGGTCTATACTTAAGTCTATGCTATTGGAACCGGGAATGAAATAATCCCCTTTTTGAAGATCGTTATATACCTGTGTTTTTTTATTGGTGAGATCTATACTGTATAGCAGCTGTTTGTCTCTTTCGGAGTCATAGGCCACTGCCCAAATGACATTTGTATTTTTTTCTGATAATAGCCTGTTAGGTGCTTTATTTTTAATCAGATCATTGTCTTTGGTGTCAAAGGGTACCCGCACAAATACCTCCCGTTTACGGTCGAGCTGGTAAATACCCTGCAGGTTAACGATGCACCATAATTCACCGTTATGGTCTTCAAAAACCTGTCTTATGGAAGTAGGTTTTGCAGGGATACCTTCTTCATTGAGGATCGGGTATTGCTTCAGCCGGTAGCCATCATACCGCACCAAACCGTTGGAAGTCCCCAGCCATAAGTACCCCAGCTTGTCCTGCAAACGGGTATTGACATTTGACTCCGGCAGGCCGTTCTCCACAGAAAGCATATTGAAGTAGGGCGTTTTATACTGGGCCTGAAGGGCAACAGCACAAAAAATGAGGGCCGTAAATAATACATTTCTCATGTTGGAGTTGGTTTATGCTTTTACAGGTAATATAACAATAAATTCAGTGCCTTCGCCTTCATTTGTCTCCACTTTCAGCTCGCCGCCATGCCCCTTAGTTACAATATCATAACTCAATGATAAACCCAATCCTGTTCCTTGTCCTGTTGGCTTGGTGGTGAAGAAGGGTTGAAATATTTTCTCTAACGCTTTTTGCGGAATGCCGGTTCCGTTATCCTTCACAGTTACCTGAACCAAGTCATTCATTTTTTGGGTGCTGACGGTAACAACAGGCTCATATCCCTCCGGTTGTTGCTTTTTTCTTTCATTCACTGCGTAAAATGCATTGGTGATAAGGTTGAGAATAACACGGCCAATATCCTGCGGAATAACTTTTATCAATCCAACACTATCATCATAATCGGTTTTGGTGGCGGCATTAAAGGTTTTATCCTTTGCCCGTAAACCATGATAGGCCAGCCGGAGGTATTCATCTGCCAGCGCATTGATGTCTGTAAGTTCCTTTTGCCCGGTACTGGTACGGCTATGTTGCAGCATTCCTTTTACAATATCGCCTGCCCGTTTGCCATGGTGATTGATTTTCTCCAAATTCTGCTTTAAATCACCGGCAATTTCTATTGCCAATTGCGTATTGCCTTTTGCCAATTCCTCATTCATCTCGTCCACCAGTTCAGCGCTTACATCCGAAAAATTATTGACGAAGTTTAACGGGTTTTGAATCTCATGGGCAATGCCGGCGGTGAGTTCACCCAACGAGGCCATTTTTTCTGATTGAATCAATTGTTGCTGTGCAGCTTTAAGCTCTTCCAGCGATTTTTGCAACGCATCTTTGGATTCTTCCACCGCCTTTCTTTTTAATTCCAGCTCCTGGATGGTTTCTTCTAAAAGGATGGCCGTAGTGCGTTTTACTTTCTCCGTACGGTCCAGTTTAAAGTTGGCGATCTCTAATGCCTTGTCAGCTTCCTTTATGGCTTTTTCAATGACGGCCTTGTCCGCATCACTGAGTGGTGATTGCTGAACGAGGTGGAGTATGGTTTGTAATTGAGGGGTCATTTATTTTTCTTTTAGGGTAACCACACAACAGGTGTTATTATGAAATTCATGTTTCCCTTTTTTCGACTTTCCAAATTCACCATAGCTGAAGAATCCGATGAACGGGGCATTCCATACTTTCTGTACTCTTTCCAGTTCTTCACCGGTCATTACACCAAATGATAAATAACGGCTGATGCAGGAGAACATGATGATGGCGTCCGCTTCACTGTGCTCTTCATCTTTCAGTTCTGAACATTCATTCACTACAGTATCTATCACGTCAAAATCGGGTGGGAGGGAGAAGCGGACTTTGGCGCCCTGTGGTACATTGCCGGCACAAATAAGGGAGCGGTCTTCCTTGTTGCCCAGCATGGCTGTACGCATAACCGCCGGTGCATCCTCCCGTTCAAGCTGTAAAGGATAGTAGGCGCCAAGATTGACCACCGTATTGGTGATGGCATTCATTTCATCAATATTCAGCCCCAGGTATTTGATCACCAGGTCAAAGGCTGGCTGATCGTCTATGGTGTACACCACATTGCCCTGGCTTTTGGTAATGGTCTTGGTAATTCCTATAGGCCTCCAGCCGCAGGTAGCCACACCGGATACATTCACTTTATTTTCATCAATGATCAATGCCAGTATGCCGGTTGTACTGTTTTTGCCGGAAGTAAAGACACGGGGATCTTTCAGCGTCAGGTCATCACCGGCCATACCACCGAATACTGTTACCGGTCCGCCAAAACCATCTTCAATACCCTTTATTATATTTTCACCTTCAGTATGCAGCCAGCCGGATACTATGATGAATGCGGGGCTATCAAAAAGATTTTTTCCTTCAGTGCCCAGTTGTTTGGCGGTATCATAGGCAGAACTATAACTGGTTTCAAGGAAAAGCAATCTGAAATAGGCAGGGTTCATATCGAGCAGCATGATAACGATTCCGCCTTCACTGATTTCACTGCTCATGAATTCGCCGGAAGTGGTGGCCCCGAATATATGGATGCCCTTTTCGTCCAGCAGTTGGCAAATTGCATCACTATCCTGCTTTATAGACATGAAAACAATGGCCAGTGTAGGATTAAAATCCTCCGCAATGACTTTTTGCAAAGCTGTACTGATATCTGCTGTTGAATGGCCTTTTAAGGTTTTTGCTTTCATGAAACGTTGTTTCCGGGTTTAACTTTCAACAGCACCAAATAAAATCGTTACACCACCTGTTGCAAAATTGCCGAGATCAGCAGCCATCGCCTGACCCTCGGGTGAACTTAAAGCCTGCTGCATTTCTGCCGGCCCGGCAAAATAGAGTTCTGCCATCCGGTAATAAGCCGGCGCCGATCCGTCGGGATTGGGTAAAAATTTGGTGTATTCTGCTTTTACTATTCCCCTTGTTTTTGCTACCAGGGACAAATGTGTGTCGCTGTAATACTGTTCAAATGCGTCGGCGTCTTTTGGATGACCGTACAATACTGTTCCTTTTATCATATTGATTTATTTTTTGTTATTCTGAGCTTGTCGAAGAATTATTTTTCTTTTAATGCCACTACACAAGTGGTCAGGTTATGCATTTCAAGGTTGCCACCAGTAGCTCTTCCCAGTTCCGCATTGGAGAACATACCCACCATGGGAACATTCCATACCTTATTCACACCTTCTATTTCCTGGTTGATCAATGGGCCTAATGACATAATTCTACCGGCACAGCTAAATACAATCAATGCATCTGCTTCGGGCATTTCCGTTGCTTTCAATTCTTCCGTGGCTTTAATGACTTTTTCCATTACATCAAAATCAGGCGGCAGTGAGAAACGTACTTTGGAGCCCTGCGGTACTGATCCGCTGCAATAGAAAGAACGGTCGTTCCAGTCCACCACCAGGCCCGGCCGCATAACCGGATCGCCTTTCTCCCGCTGCAACTGCAGGGGCAGGTTGGCCGCAACTTCCAGCAGTAAGTTGGGGTTGTCCGGGCTTACATTTTCCAGACCGCCATATTTAGCGGTGAGATCCAATACCGGCACATCATCTACGGTATACACATGGTTCCCTTCACTTCGGGTGACTGTTTTTTCTGTGCCGATTGCTTTCCATCCGCAGGTGGCTTTACCTTTTATCTTAATCTTATCCTCATCCAAAACCAATACCACCATTCCCTGCTTCGTTTCCTTGTCATTGGTAAAAACGAACTGGTCTTTAAATGTATAGTCATCACCGGCACCGCCTCCAAAAACATTTATCTCTGTGCCGATGATTTCTTCAAAGCCAAACAGTATTTGTTCTGCATCGGTTTCAATATGAGAAAATGAAATAAGAAAGGCAGGCCGGGCAAATGATTGTTTTGCTTTGGCAGCGATTTCTTTTCCTGTATCACGGTAATTTCTTTCAGGATACTCCGTCAGGAAAATAGAAAAATAAGACGGATCCATTTCCAGTAATAAAACAGCGATAGACAGTTTCTCAGGATTCTCATCGGTAAATTCGCCATTGGTAGTGCATCCAAAAACTTTAATCCCTTCTTTGTCCAGTATTTCAACGATAGCCTTTCTGTCCTGGCTTATAGATAAAAAGACAACCGCAAGTGTTGGTTTAAATCCATCGGTCAGGCTTTGCTGCAGTGCAGACCGGATTTCTTCCGTTGATTTTCCTTTGATCGATTTCGCTTTCATTATTACCTTATTAGTGTTTATCATTGAGATAGTGCTGCTTCAAAACATCCTCGCCAAATTCGTTGCCCTTTTCCCGCCAGATAGCATGGATATGATTTGCCGCCCTGTTGGGACCACCGCTCCTGTCATCAAACTCAATCAGAAAGGTGGGTCCGTTGATAACGAAATAATGCTGCTTTTCCTCATTGTAGGCACCAATCCAGCCAAACCAAATATTATCAATCCCTGCTTTTTTAATTTTATCGTACTCAACAATTGCCTTATCATACTCCAGGTTAAAAACAAATTCCCGGATGATATGCTCAAGTGCGGTTTTTTGTAAGGCTGTCAGCTCGGATGCCTTTATTCCCCAGTAATCAATCAACCGCTTGCCACTTTCTGCTCCAGTGATGATATCCACCGGCACCTCTGCATCCATGGTGGCTTTCTTTCTAAGTTCAGGAGTAAGCATGTTGATGAAAAGAAGGCCAAGATCTTGTTCCTGGCCCAGCACCCGCCAGCCTGCATATTCTGAGATCATGTATTCAGCCGGATCGGTACCGATGAAAAACGGTGTTACCGAAATATTATCACCAGAGAAAGTGAAGTTAACAGATAAGTGATGTCCTTCCAGTTTAAACCCCCATGTTTTATCATTCGGGTTGCCAAAAAATGCAAAAAAGAAATTCTTATGCGACCACTGTAACGCTTTTACTCTTTGATAAACTGTATCATTAAATCTTTTTTGGTAATAAAGGCTGTCATAATAACCGTTAATTAAATTATCCAGGTGCATGATGCCGGTTGCCTTCAGGTATCCCTGTGAACTTAATGTAGCAGAAAGGATACGGTGAACCAGTCTGCGTTGATCATTGTTCATATTGCCAATGTTAAGGCCAGCCCTTGCTCTTAATCCCAATGGGAGATTATTCCACTTCAATCTTGCGGTATCTGTGAATGAAAGAAGGGCATTTCTTTTTTCAAACTTGCTGAATGAATGATAAAGAGAATCCGCATACATCTTTATCTCCTTATAATATCCTGTTTGTGCGTTAAGGGACGTTATACCGTACTGGAGGCTGATAAATAAGACTAATAAGTTTCTCAACTGCTTTTGTATTAGAACCATATTAATTTTTTTAATAACTCTTGTTTGATTTTTATTTTTCTTTTAAGGCCACCCAGCAGCACATCCCAGAATGAAAATGCTGTTTACCGTTTTTTGTTCTCCCAAACTCACCATACGTATAAAAGCCTGCCATAGGTACCTGCCAGACTTTGGCGAGTCCTTCATTTTCCGCTGTAGTAAGAGGTCCTAACACCGGCGGTCTTCCGGCACAGGAAAAAATTAGCAAGGCCTCAGGCTTGTTTTCCAATGAATTTTTAAGCGCCGAAGCTTCCGAAATAATCTCTTCTGAAATTTCAAAATCAGGTGGGGTTGTAAAGTAAAACTCAGAACCCTCTTCCATTTCTATATCCATGATCAAAGCACCGGATTCCTTATCTACCGACCGGGGCGATTTAATAATAGTTTCCCCGTCTTTACGTTTGGCAATAAAAGGATAATGGACAGACAGATCTTTAAATATATCAAAACTTTCATCACCGGTTTTTTCTGCCATGCCCAGGTATTTTAAATACAACGCTGCAGCAGGTTTCCCATCAATGCTGTAAACTTTGTTACCTGCACTTTTTGTTACCTTCCTGGCAATGCCCAAAGGCTTCCAACCGTGGGTAGCCATACCATGTAAAGAAATTTTTGCAGCATCAAAAACCAAAGCGGCAATGGCATTACCGGATTCTTTTTGATGAGTAAATACATAGCTGTTCATAATTTCCCAGTCATCACCGGCCATACCGCCAAAGAAAACACACTCATCACCCAGTTCCCTTACCAATGTTTTTACCAACGTATCGCCATCAAAATATTGACCATTTTCATAGACGCCAGTACAGCTCAATAAAAATGTCGGGGACTTAAAATGACTAAGGGCTTTTTCGGCAAGGTTTGAAGCGGCTTTTTCCACACCGGCATTTTTCACCTCTTCAATCAGAATGGTATAATATTCCCGGCTTATATCCAGTAATAGAATTGCTATTTCACCTTCGCTTTGATGTCCATCAATAAATTCACCGCAGGAAGTGGAACCGAATACATCTATATGATGTTGATACAATAAATCGGATATAACTGCCCTGTCTTGTTTAATTGAAATAAATACAATAGCCAGCGTTGGCCTAAAGCCCTGCCTGTCCGGCAGGCAGGCGTCTGTCATACATTGCTGTAATGCAGCCCTGATTTCATCTGCTGAATTTCCCTTTATTGATTTTGCTTTCATTTGCAGATAAACAATTTAAACGGGTAACTTAATAATAAACGATGTTCCTTCTCCCTCCTTTGTTTCCACCGTTAACTCTCCTCCATGCGCCTTGGTTACAATGTCATAGCTCGTCTGAATCACGGATTTTTGTGGATTAATAGATTCCACAGATTTTATTGTCATAAAACAAGTCTTTTAAAGGTTAAACTTTTGCTTCCAAAATTGATTAAGAGACCAACTTCCAATTTGTAGGCTTTCAGGTAATTCAATACCTGCGCAAGGTGAACATCCTCCAGTTCTGCTAATGCCTTCAATTCTACCAATACTTTTCCTTCCACAACAAAATCTGCTCTTCTTGTTCCAATCGGTTCATGTAATTCTTTATAAAATATTTCCTGTTCAATTTCCCTTGCATAGGAAAGTCCGGCATTAGATAATTCCCATGCCAAAGCTCTTTGATAAATCACTTCCTGAAAACCATTTCCAAGAAATTTATGAACCTCGAAAGAGGCACCAATGATTTTCTCAGTTATGTCTTTATATTTTAAATCGGCCATTCTATTAATCTGTGTAATCATTTAATCCCATTCATCCGTGATTCAGACAACAGGTATTTGAATAATAAACGTTGTCCCTTCTCCTTCTTTCGTCTCCACTTTCAGTTCTCCTCCATGCGCCTTGGTTACAATGTCATAACTCAAACTAAGTCCTAATCCCGTGCCTTGTCCGGTAGGCTTGGTGGTAAAGAACGGTTGAAATATTTTATCCAGCACTTTCTGCGGGATACCTGTGCCGTTATCTGTCACTTTTATCTCAACCGTATTGCCTTTTTTTAATGTGCTTACAGTTACTGTGGGTTCATATCCCGGCTCGTTTGCTTTCTTTCTTTCAGATACAGCATAGAACGCATTATTGATCAGATTGAGGACAACCCGCCCCATATCCTGTGGCAACAGGTTGATTTTTCCGACAGCAGCATCCAGGTCGGCTTCAAACTTTGCATTGAAACTTTTATCCTTTGCCCTAAAACCGTGATAGGCCAGTCTTAAATATTCATCACACAAGACATTGATATCCGTCATTTCTTTTTGTCCGCTGCCGGCCCGGCTATGCTGCAGCATGCCTTTTACAATTCCATCTGCCCGTTTGCCATGATGGTTAATTTTTTCCAGGTTCTGAATCACATCATGCATGATTTCTTTGGCATCTTCCACATTCCCTTTTTCCACTGCATCTTTCATCTCTTCCAGCAACTCTTTACTTACCTCGCTGAAGTTGTTGACGAAATTCAACGGGTTTTGTATTTCATGGGCAATGCCTGCTGTGAGCTCACCCAATGAAGCCATTTTTTCTGATTGAATGAGTTGCTTTTGTGTAGACTGTAATTCT